>NZ_JBFRMK010000125.1:0-7826 GCF_041470405.1 Shewanella sp. 10N.286.45.A1 | reverse complement strand
ATACTGATTGGTATAACTATAATCAAGATGATGATCTTAAGCGATATAGTTAACCTGTTAATCCCCCCATTTTACTTGGCAGCGTTGTGTCGCTTCATCAGGTTTGCAGTGACCTCTTCAAGTGATAGTTCCTGATCTTCTAATAACACCAATAGGTGATAGATAAGATCGGATGCTTCATCAATAAGTTCTGGTTTGTCATTGGTGGCGGCAGCTAATGCGGTCTCAAGTCCTTCTTCACCGACTTTTTGCGCGATACGTTTAGTGCCACGGTCAAACAAGTAAGCGGTGTAGCTTGATTTAGGATCTTGACCTTTACGAGACGCAATTAATGCACTGAGATTATCAATGAAGCTATGGGCCTTACCATCGGTCCAGCAACTCTCGGTGCCTTTATGGCAAGTTGGGCCATTAGGCAGCACCTGAACCAATAAACTATCGTTGTCACAATCCATATCGAGCGCGACCAGATCAAGCGTATTACCCGAGGTTTCGCCTTTGGTCCATAAGCGCTGTTTACTGCGGCTAAAAAAAGTGACCACACCGGTAGTGAGCGTCTTTTCTAAAGCTGCTTGGTCCATATAACCTAGCATCAGTACTTTACCGCTTAGGTGGTTCTGTACGATAGCGGGGATCAAACCATCGGTTTTGGCCCAATCCAATTGCGCTAACAGTGCTTGGTCTTGTGGTGTTGTTTGATAAAGCGATGTCATGTTGCATCCTCAATTCGAGCTAAATTATGTGTGGTTAACTTATACCGATTGGTATTAAACGCGCACAGCGATTTGATTGTCACGTAGATAACGCTTTAACGCTTGAATATCGATAATCCCTTTGTGGAACACACTTGCAGCAAGTGCAGCATCGACATTAGTTAAAGTGAAGACATCTTTAAAGTGTGCCATTGTGCCTGCACCGCCTGAGGCGATTAAGGGGACATCGCATAGTGAGCGAACCATAGACAACTGTTCAATGTCATAACCTTGGCGTACGCCATCTTGATTCATTACGTTGAGCACTATTTCACCGCAGCCACGCTTTTGTACCTCTTCTACCCAATCTTGTGTAAACCATTGAGTGTCTTTGGTGGCAGACTCATCGCCAGTAAACTGTTTTACTTTATAACTGTCACTGATGTGATCGTGATAAGAGTCGATACCAATCACAATACATTGGCGGCCAAACTCGTCTTGTAAACGTTCAATTAAACTTGGGTCGGTTAATGCTGGAGAGTTAATTGAGATCTTATCAGCACCAAAGGCTAGCTTCTCACGGGCTTGTTCGATGGTGCGAATGCCTCCCGCGACACAAAATGGAATATCGATACGCTCAGCCACACGGCTGACCCACGACTTGTCGATAACCCGGTCATGGGCGCTGGCGGTGATGTCATAGAACACCAATTCGTCGGCGCCTTCATCGGCGTAGCGCGCGGCTAGAGGCACAATGTCACCGACAATTTCGTGGTTACGAAATTGCACTCCTTTAACCACTTTTCCCTCTTTTACATCGAGGCAGGGGACTATGCGTTTGGCCAACATGTAATTGCCTCCTCAACGGTAAACTGATTGATGAGCAGTGCTTTGCCAATAATGATGCCATTAGCACCGCTATCTTTTACCGCTTGTACATCTGCCAGAGTTGCAATACCACCAGAGGCTTGCCAGTTAATCTTTGGATATGCAGTGCTTATCTCTTGGTATAGCTCGGTATTAGCGCCTTGCAGAGTACCGTCTCGGCTAATATCAGTTACAAGGGCGTGTTTTAGGCCAACCTCTGTAAACTCAGCCACTAAGGATTCCAGCGTTTTGCCGCCACCTGACTGCCAGCCTGACACCGCCACTATTTTATCGCCTTGTTCATTAATGTTGACATCGAGCGCTAAACAGATCGCATCGCTGCCATATTTTACAAACCAACTTTTAACTAATTCAGGCTCTTTGACTGCTAGAGAGCCTATCACCACGCGGCTAACACCTATCTCCAGTAACTCACTCAACTGCGCTTCAGTCCTTACGCCACCACCGACTTGTATCGGTGTGTCTAGTCCTTGTACTAAGCTGGCTATAAGCTGTGTTTGGCGCTTCATCGGGTCTTTTGCGCCAGTTAAATCAACAATGTGCAGCAAATCAGCACCTTGCTCTTGGTAGCTTTGTAGCTGCGCTAACGGGCTTAAATCAAACGTCGTTTTTTGATTGTAGTCGCCTTGGTAAAGACGAACGACTTGACCTTCTATAAGATCAATTGCTGGTATGATCATCTTTACGCCTCACACTGATTTGAATGGTTGTTTTGCTTAAAAGTATCGGTCGACATGTTGAGGAAATTTTTCAACATTCTTGCACCAACGGATGCACTTTTTTCTGGATGAAACTGCAAGCCGATAAAGTTGGCTTTGGCTATCGCCGCGCTAAACTGCTCACCATGTTCTGCACTGGCGATAGTAAATTCACTGATTGGTGCTCGATAGCTATGGACAAAATACACATAATCGCCTTTGCTGATCCCGTCAAAAATAGGATGTGCAGAGGGGGTTATTTGATTCCAGCCCATATGAGGCAGAGGTAAACCTTTACTATCAAGCTCTTCGATATCGGTTGGGATCAGCCCAAGGCACTGGCAGTCTTCAGTTGTCGCGCCACGCTCTTTTGATAAGCGCGTCAACATCTGCATGCCTAAACAAACACCGAGTACCGGTTGAGTCAGTGAACTGATCACCTCGACTAACTGCTTGTTACGCAGTGATGCCATTGCCGCGCCAGCGGTGCCCACACCCGGTAGCACCACCCGAGTGGCCGCCTTAATGGCCGAGATATCATCGGTGACACTGAGGTTTTGACGCTCATCAACCGATAACAAACGTTCAAACGCAAAGCGAACTGAACTTAAGTTGGCGCAGCCAGTATCGATGATCACCGTGGTACCAGAGGTAGTATTTACTTGCTGATCACGCTCTTGCTCACTCATAGCACACCTTTACTCGATGGCAACGCATCACCTTCTATGGCGACCGCTTGACGTAGCGTACGACCCAGTACTTTAAACAAGCTCTCTACTTTATGGTGATCGTTATCGCCTAAAGTTTTAAGGTGCAAAGTACAGCGAAGCCCATCTGAGAATGAACGGAAGAAGTGTGGCACCATTTCGGTGGCCATCGCGCCAACCATCTCACGTTCAAACTCTGCTGAGAATTTAATGAATGGACGGCCTGATAGATCCAGTAAACATTCTGCGCTGGCTTCATCCATGGGGATCGCTTGCTCAAAGGCATTACCAAAGCGCGCAATCCCGCGTTTATCGCCTAATGCTTGGCGCAGTGCATCACCTATAGCAAGAGCGGTATCTTCAACACTGTGGTGGTCATCAATCTCTAAATCGCCATCCACGTTCACGTCCATCTTAAAATTACCGTGGGTCGAAATCTGCTCTAGCATGTGGTCAAAAAAACCAATGCCGGTATTGATTGAGCCTTTAACCCCTGAGTCGAGGTCGATGGTGACTTTAATGTCGGTCTCCTTAGTGGTGCGCACGACGGTAGCCACACGATTTTTGCTGAGCAGTTTTTCGGCAATGTCATTCCAAGTCAGGCTTTGTGGGTTGTATTGAAGTCCTTGAATGCCCATTGAGTCAGCCAATCCCATATCCGTTTCACGATCGCCGATAACAGCTGATTGGGTGAAATCGATGCGACCGGTGGTTAGATACTCTTTCACTAGCCCGAGTTTTGGTTTACGGCAACTGCAGTTTTCATCATCGAAATGTGGGCAGATAAGGACATCGTCAAATTTAACCCCTTGGCTACTCAATATTTGCATCATCATATCTTGCGGCGCATCAAAGTCATCTTTTGGAAAAGAGGGAGTGCCAAGTCCGTCTTGGTTACTGACCATCACTAAACGGTAACCCGCAGTTTGTAGTTTTAATAGTGCTGGAATGACATTGGGCTCAAATACCAATTTAGCTAGCGTATCTACCTGTTTATCGGTCACAGGCTCTTCGATAATGGTGCCGTCACGGTCAATAAAGAGAATTTTTTGTTTCATTATGATACTACCTTTCAGATTTTTTAAATTTTGGACTTGGCGTTAGCCATCATGCCAAGTCATGATTATTCTTATTCATTCGGCGTCGAAAAAAGGTTAATTAAGTAGTCGGTTTGCGCCTGATTGGAAAAGCTAAAGCGAATACAGTTTGCTAAGCGTTTGTCGTTATAACTTCGTGCAATCACACCTGCTTGCGTTAGCTTTTGTTGAACAGTTGGCTTGTCATTAAACTCTGCCAAAACGTAATTACCGTGCGCTTTTACCACTTTGGCACCAGAGGCTTGCAATGCTTGTGCTAATCGCTGGCCTTGCTGCTTCATTTCATCTACCTGAGTTTGCATGGTTGTTAAGCCATTAGGACTTAGCGCTTGCACTGCTAGTTCACTTACCGGCAGTGGCACAGGGTAGGGGGCGATGACGCGCATACACATATCGATAATGTCAGGGTTGGCGAGCAAAAATCCGCAGCGAGCACCAGCGAGTGCAAAAGCTTTAGAAAGGGTGCGCAGCACCACCAAATTGCTTTTGCTTGCGACTAAATCCGCCACAGAATACTCTGGGCTAAATTCGATATACGCTTCATCTATCACCACTAGCTGCTCGGGGTTGCTATCGATGACCTTAACAAGTTCATCCCTTGCAATCACACTGCCTGTTGGATTATTCGGATTGCAGATGAATAGGATTTTGCTATTTAATCCCTTATCAATCTGCGTCGCATAATCTGTCGGTAGCTGAAAATCATCTGTTAGTTGCAATGCATTAACCGCCACGTTGGCTGTTTTAGCACTAATGGCATACATACCGTAAGTTGGGCCAAAAGTGGTGATGGCATCTGTACCTGGATTGCAAAATGTACGTATGAGGATTTCAATCGCTTCATCAGCGCCGCGACCGGTCAAGATACACTGACTTGGTACCTTGCTATAACGGCTATAAGCATCGATTAATGCTGGTGGCTGGCATTCTGGGTAACGGTTGACGCCCACTAAATCCGTGTTATTAAAGGGTGATTCATTAGCATTTATCCAAATATCACCTTGGCCGCCAATACGCCTTGCAGATTGATAGACTTCCAAATCTAGAAGTTCTGGTCTCGCTAAACGCTGTGCAAGCGTATTTATCTTAGTCATCATGCCTCCGAAGCGTCATTTTTAGCGATATTAAGTGATGCAAGACGCAGCGCCACTGCATTTTTATGAGCATCGAGTTGCTCAGCTGCTGCCAGAGTCATCACTGCATTGCCTATGGAAGCTAGTCCATCCGCGGTTAACTCTTGTACGGTAAAGCGACGGCTAAAGTCTGCTAGCGACAAACTTGACACGGTTTTGCTGTAGCCATATGTCGGCAATACGTGGTTGGTGCCACTGGCATAATCTCCAACAGACTCAGGCGTGTAGGCGCCTAAAAATACCGAGCCAGCAGCGCGAATATTCGCTAATACCGCCCTCGGTTGTTCTGTTTGGATAATTAGGTGCTCAGGTCCATAAAGGTTAGAGACCTGTGCAGCTTCAGCCATATCATTGACCAGCAGCGTGCGGCTGCAGCTTAACGCCGTAGTGGCAACGTCTGAGCGTGAAAGCTCGGACAGTTGCTGCGCTAATGCTTGATTCACCTGATTGGCCACTTCGCTAGAGTCTGTGACTAACATGACTTGTGAGTCAGGCCCGTGCTCGGCTTGAGAGAGCAGATCTGCTGCTACAAAGCTGGCATTGGCTTTCGCATCGGCAATGACTAACACCTCTGACGGACCAGCTGGCATATCAATACTGACCGTTGCTCGGCTATCTTGGCTAACTGCCCGTTTAGCTTCGGTGACAAAGCGGTTACCAGGGCCAAATATTTTATCAACTTGAGGCACTGACTCGGTGCCAAACGCGAGGGCTGCAATGGCTTGTGCGCCGCCAACTTGATAGATCTCAGTGATACCGCACACATTAGCTGCATAGACAATAGCATCGTTAATCGGCGGTGGGCTGACTAACACGCGTTGACGGCAACCTGCAATTTTAGCGGGTTGTGCCAACATTAAAACGGTGGAGATCAGTGGCGCGGTACCGCCCGGAATATAGAGACCGACTTTCTCAATTGGCTCACTTCTAAGCTCACAGCGAATACCTTTTTGGGTTTCAACATCAACAGGGTTAGATACCTGTGCTCGGTGAAAGGTATCGATATTAGCTTGAGCTTGGGCTATCGCTTGTTTCAGCTCCGCTGGTACGGCTTGGCAAGCTTGCGCTATTTGCGCTTTTGATAGCTGAAGGTTATCGATATTAACGCCGTCAAACTGCTTGGCAAAACTGCGCAAAGCACTGTCACCATCAGCCACTACCGAATTGATAATGTTAGCAACAGTTTGCTCAAGGTTTGAGTCGCCGATGAGCGGCGATCTTGCCAGTGCGTCTTGTTTAGCCGCTGTTGTTAATGTTTGCCAATTGAGAATGTCCATCAACTTACCCCATCATTTTTTCAATAGGCATAACAAGAATTGAACTTGCACCTAACTGAGTGAGTTGTTCCATGGTGTCCCAGAACAAGTCTTCGGTGCTGACGGCGTGGATTGCAACACGGTTGGTATCGTCATTGAGTGGCAATACCGTTGGGTTTTCAGCGCCAGGAAGTAACGCAACAATTTGCTCTAGTGTTTCAGTTGGTGCGTGTAGCAAAATGTATTTACTCTCTTTAGCGCGAACGACGCCGTTGATGCGCGAAAGGATTTTGTTGATAAGCGCTTGTTTGTCATCTGGCTGGCTATTGGTTGACTGGATAAGGCAAGCGGTAGATTGGTATATCACTTCTGTTTCGTATAGGCCATTAGCTTCAAGTGTGGCGCCGGTTGAGACTAAATCGCAAATGGCGTCGGACAATCCTGCTCTTGGGGCAACTTCTACTGAGCCTTTTAACATACAGTCGTTGTAGTTAATGCCTTTTTGCTGCATGTAACGACGAAGAATGTTGGGGTATGAGGTTGCAATACGTAGGCCTTCTAATGAACTGGCATCTTGGTAAGCAAATTCATTAGGCACTGCCAGTGATAAACGACATGCGCCGAAATCAAGTTCACGCAGTTTAATGCACTCAGATGGCTTGCCTAATGATTGGCGTTCAATCTGCTCCTCTTCCAACACGTTCTCGCCAATAAAACCTAAGTCGACTACACCATCCATCACGAGACCTGGAATATCGTCATCGCGGACTCGAAGCAGATCGATTGGCATATTGTCAGAGTGGGCAATAAGGCGTTGCTCATTGATATTAAACTTTACGCCACAGCTCTTCAGTAGCTTCAATGACTCTTTAGATAGGCGACCTGATTTCTGGATAGCAATTCTTAATCTGTTTGACTCTGACATGGATACTTCCTTTAAGTTGATTCAAAAATTTATATAAAACAATCTGTTAAACTAAAACCAAAAAACCCCTAGAATTCCTTCTAGGGGTTTTTGATATTTTGAATCAACCGCCAGAAGGAATGAGTCCTTCGGCAGTGAGCTTCCGAAGGCTACCGCATATGGTGATGATGATGGATAGTGTTCAGAAGCTGTACCATATTCTTTTTCTCTACGTTAAATGATCTGTCGGGTCTGGTGACCGTAAATTCGACAACCGAGTTAACTCTGCGTCGCCGTTAGACTTAAATTAATCAGTTTTAAAACTGATTGCAACTATTAATTTAAGCAGATGAGCAATGTTCATCTAAATGTCACTCATTTCACTTTGGGCAAGACGAGTATGCACGCTGTTTCTAAAAAAGGACAATCGATTATTAGGGGCTGTTGATCT
>NZ_JBFRMK010000124.1:0-13661 GCF_041470405.1 Shewanella sp. 10N.286.45.A1 | reverse complement strand
AAAACAACCGTGAAAGATCCACAGCCCCTAGCTTCCTGCCTTAGCCACTTTTAAAAAACACCTATACAAGCTTTAGAGTATTAACTCAATATACTCATACTAAACAGTCACCTAGCTTGTTTTCATTTTTGCAAAAGTCCCCTATTTTATTTGCTAAATTAGCACTACTTTTTATAAGGTTATGCGCTTATATTAATCGGGTGAGGAAATCTAAAGCGAATATCGAGCTAAATTAAAGTCCGCTTGTTGCAGGCTTTTTGCGGCTCTTAAATCGCATAATAATGTCTGCAAATAGAAGAGAAAGCACAATGAAGATAGCACTTTTCATTCCGTGTCTAGTGAACCAAATGGTTCCCGAAGTTGGGATCGCGACACTTGAATTACTAGAAAAACTCGGTCATCAAGTCATACTGCCCGCTGGCCAAACCTGCTGCGGCCAACCAATGACAAACTCAGGCTGTTTTAACGAAGCCAAAAAAACCACATTAAAACTGCTCAATGCCTTCAAAGGTGTAGAGTGTGATGCCATCGTATGCCCAGCTGCTTCTTGCTTAGTAGCCGCGAAAGAGAACTTTCACGAATTCGATGACAGCCCTGAAGCCCAAGCTGTTATCGCCAAGCTTTATGAGTTAACTGAGTTTTTGCACGATGTCGCGCCTATACCAGCCTTTAGCAAACCCTTCCCCCATAAAATTAGCTTACAGATGAGCTGTCATGGTATTCGCATGCTGGACTTGGCAACACCAAGTGAACAGATGGGACCACGCATGAACAAGTTTGAAGCGGTGCTTGCTGCGATACCTGAAATTGACATTGTTTACCCCGATAGACGTGATGAGTGTTGCGGTTTCGGGGGGACATTTGCGGTCGATGAAGGCGCTGTTTCTGCCAAAATGGGCAAAGATAAAGCTCAAGCTCATGCGGCAACGGGCGCTAAATACGCCGTTGGCTTCGACCCCTCTTGCCTACTGCATATTGACGGTATGGTAAGACGCCAGAAATTACCGATTGAGACGCGCCACATTGCGCAGATCATCAATGCAGCGCTTTAGGAGCAGACATGTCGACTTCAAAATCTAACGTTCATGCCCATAAAGCGGAAATCTTTTGTAAAGATGAATCTCGGGTCGATTGGCATTCTAAAGCTCTTTGGATGCTGCGTGAAAAGCGAGATAGAGCTGCAGGCAGCTTGCCTGAGTGGGAGCAGTTACGCCACATTGGCTCTGAAATGAAGCTGCATACTCTGACGAATTTAACGCAATATTTAGAAGAGTTTGAACAAAATTGTATTGCCAACAATATCAAGGTCCACTGGGCAAAAGATGGTGCAGAGCACAACCAGATAGTGCATCAAATATTAGCTAAGCACCAAGTCAAAAAGGTGGTTAAGTCTAAATCGATGCTCACCGAAGAGTGCCACATGAATCCTTATTTGGAAGACCGTGGTATTGAAGTCATCGACACCGATTTGGGTGAGCGCATTATTCAACTCGCAAAAATGCCGCCATCACATATTGTGGTGCCCGCTATCCATATGAAGAAAGAGGAAGTGGGCGACCTTTTCCACGAAAAGCTCGGTACCGATGCAGGAGCTTCCGATCCTCTTTACCTAACCCGTGCCGCGCGCAGTCATCTACGTGAACAGTTTTTGTCTGCCGATGCAGCAATGACAGGCGTTAACATGGCGGTTGCCGATACAGGTGCTGTCGTGGTTTGTACTAACGAAGGTAATGCCGATATGGGCGCTAACTTACCTAAGTTACAACTGCACTCAATGGGCATAGATAAAGTCGTACCGGATCTTGATAGCGCAGCAGTGCTGCTGCGAACGCTAGCAAGAAATGCCACAGGTCAACCGATCACCACTTATAGCTCTTTCTACCGCGGTCCACAGGAAGGCGGAGAGATGCATGTCATTATTGTCGATAATGGCCGCACCGAGATGCTTAAAGATAAGATTTTAGCTGAATCGCTGAAGTGTATTCGCTGCGGTGGCTGTCTAAATACCTGCCCGGTTTACCGTCGATCTGGTGGTTATAGCTATAACTACACTATACCTGGCCCGATTGGTATTGCTGTCGGCGCGCAAAATGATGATACCAATTCTATACCTTGGGCATGTACATTATGCGGCAGTTGCTCCTATGTATGTCCAACTAAAGTGCCGCTAGACAAGATTATTCACCACCATAGAAGACTAAAAGCTGAAGCTGGAAAACTGCCTTATGGAAAATCGAGTTACATGCCATTAGTCGGAAAATTTATGGCCAGTGAAACAGCACTTAACTGTTCAATGGGCATCGCCCGTACAGCACTAAAAATACTACCAGGTAGTGTGCTTAAACCATTCTCTGGTGCTTGGGGTAAATATCGCGAGTTACCAGTGGCACCAAACTCAAGCTTTGAAGCTTGGTTTAAGAAAAATAGAGGTTAAAAACATGTCGAGCAAACAGGAAATATTCAATGCACTTAAAAGTGCCGCGATTGCCCCGCAAGCGATGCCATGTATTGATATCGCGCCTCGCATCGACGACTTAGTCGGTCAATTTGAAACAAGCTTAAATACTGTTGCAGGTACGCTACACCGTGATGGCGGCTTAGCAGGGCTGCAAGCAACAGTGGATGAGCATATAGCAAAAGGGATGCAGATTATCTCTATGGTTGACGGCATTAATGGCAACCGTACTGTGAGCGACACTGCCCATGAGCTTAAAGATATCGACTACGCTGTAATCCCTGGTGATTTAGGCGTTGCTGAAAATGGTGCTATCTGGGTTAACAATAAAAGTCTTGGCCATAGAGTCACGCCTTTTATCTGTGAGAACTTATTGCTGGTCATTGAAGCCAATAGTATTGTTGCTAATATGCATCAAGCGGCAAAGCTGATGACTTTAGCACCAGGTGAATTTGGTACTTTTATCGCAGGCCCTTCTAAAACTGCTGATATTGAGCAAGCGCTAGTCGTTGGTGCTCACGGCGCATGTAGCCTGAACGTCTATCTGACCTAGGTATTTATACCCATTCAAGCAGGCTATTGCCAATAAAAATGAGGTGCTCTTATCGAGTCACCTCGTTTTCTTATTTGTCTATATCAACGAGATTACTGTATCGTGTAATCGAGCTGAACTCTCGACTTTGCAGCGACCGCTTTACCATCAACAAACTTAGGTGCATAGCGCCATTTCTTTAATGCCTCAAGCGATGTCTTGTTAAAAGCAGAGCCACCTTTTGAATCTATAATTACCGGATCGACGACAAAGCCCATTTCATCAACCGTAAAACTTATCTGGGTCGAACCTTCCTTTCTTCGTTTAACATATGAGATCGGGTAATCGGGAGCCACTCGATATAGCGGAGTTTGCTCCTGCTCCGGACTCCAAGGCTGCATGCTACCGATGGCAATACAATGCTGAGTAGATTTATCACTCTCGCCTTGTAGCTCGTAGAGCTCCACCAATTTCGCGTGTGCTGCCAGTTCATAAGGGTGGTCAAAATCCAGCGCTTCAAATTGCTCAATCACATACAACAAGGCTGTTTCTGCTTTATCGTAATGCTTCTCAGCATATTCAATCGAACCGACTGTATAAGCCGCTAATACTCGTTTCATTGAATTTTCAGGCAGTAACTGCTGATAAGTTTGATAAGCATCAAGCATATAATCACGTACTTTGCGGGTGTAATACTGGCTATTAGAGAGCATTTCGAAATAGGCTTTTTGCGTATCGGCCAGCAGCATTGGATTTTCAGAGTCTTCTGCAATGTCTAATGCGTCACTCAAGTATTCTCGGGCATCTTTTTTACTACTGGAATCTGCCAAGCCCATTAATGGATCGATTAACTCAACCGCGTCATCACCATATTCTTTTTTATAGTTATCCAGTGCGACTTTATAAAGTGCAAAAGCTTGCTCTTTTAGGGCATCTGCTTTCGCTTTATTTTCTTCAGTATAGGTATTAGCCGGCATATTTTGAATTGATGCATCGCCAGCATTAAGCGCTAACATGGCAACATCGAGACTATCGGCGGCAAATTTTTGTTTGCCGAGTTGATAAGCTTGCAGCGCGTATTGCTCAATATCGGCATTGTTTTTTGCCACTACTGCGGCTTTGTAAGCCTTGTAGGCGTCACTAAACTCAGAGGCTGATAGCGGGCTAGCCATTAACATTGAGATAGACAATGCTACAACTAAGATAGCTTTGGGGAATAACTTCATTTTTAACATCCTGTTTTATAAACTCATATTGGAAATTTAAGCCCGGCATGCAGGCCTGCTATTTCGCAATAACAACGATTCCTTTTGACACTTTACTTTTTTACGACTTGCTTATACAACTTTAACTGATGAAATACTGAATGAATTTCTGTTCATGTTCAAAAATATCACGATAAACCAAGTCTTTTACTTGCAGCGAGTAATGCTGACTCAACCTGCTCTCGATTGAGAGGCGACATAGACAACAGCTCTATTCTTGAGTCCATCGCATCATCAAGCTCAACAATTGATAACTCAGACTCGACACCATTAAATCCAGCAATACCTTCATCAGTTATCATCACAGCTTTCAAACGGACAACATCAAGACCTTTTACCAGTTCAAGCAGCTTATCAAAATCAAATTCGTAACTGACATCGAATACCCAACCACAACTGTAAAAACCGTCGGCTTGTTTGGTCTTACATACTAACCCATGCTCATCAAATTCAAGTTGTTGCACACTGGTATCCTGTGAAAACAGCGGACTGTAGTTTAAATCTAAAAGGCGTGCTTTAGGTTGAATAGTCACTGCTTGCACCGCTGGGGCATTTGTCGCAGCGGACAACTTATGAGGTAAGTTGATTGACGCTACAATCGCAGGCATTAACGCTTCATTTTGGGTATAACTCCAAGGCTCAACGGTCATGGCTTGCCCCTTTTCTGAAGTGTTATCTTTAAGATATTGCTGCAGCTCAGCAATAAGCTTTTGGTCATAAGTATCGGCTTTACTGGCTAACACAAGATCTGCCACCTGCAGCTGCTGGTTAAATATCTCATGCTGGGTATAGCGGCAATCACTGAGCTTTCGAGCATCAACTAGAGTGATACATGACTTCATTGATAACACTTGTTGATAGTGGGCTTGGGTCAACACCTTTAGCACTTCTTGTGGATGGCCTAGTCCTGTGGGCTCAATAAGTAAACGGTCAGGTTTGGCCTTGGCAATCAACTGATTAATTGCCACCTGCATGGGTAGACCTGCAGCGCAGCACATACAGCCACCAGCCACCTCTTTTATCTGTATTTGATCCGTTTCATTGCCTAACAGACCGGCATCAATACCAATCTCACCAAATTCATTAACCAATACCGCCCATACTTCATCTGCAGGCTTTTGACTTAATAATGTTTTAATGAATGATGTTTTACCGACACCGAGAAAACCGGTGATGACGTTGGTAGGTATTATTTTTTGGATCATTATGACTGCTCTTTGGCGCAAGGTGTTCGAGATTCTAAGCGGGAATAGCGGTCAATGTCACGACTGATATGATAAACAAAGCTCCAAATACCTATATCTCTGTTGCGGCACAGGGGGCTTCGATGAGAAACACCTGCAAAATTTGCAGCTTATGCTAGGTTTTATAGGTAACAAATCAGAAACTTGCCGATGGAGTATGATATTTTGATGCAACCAAAACAGTTCATACTCTGGCTGGCATTTGCTACATCGTTACTGCTGTCCGCTCACCTTTTCGCTAATTGGACAGCTTTTGATACACCAGAACTGACCAAACAGAGTCAATCAATAGCACAACGAACCAAAGCGTTGCCAGAACTTCACTTGGCAGCATCGCGAGACCAAAATATCGCAGCCAATATATTGCTGGACACCTTTTCCCAGCAGCAATCTCATGCCAAATCACTACATCAGCAGCTGCAACAGTTTAGAAAATCCAAGTCTGATATAGATTGGCGCAACATAGAGAAAACCAAGCTATCACTGGATAGTCTGAGCCAAAGCAAAGCACATCTATTAGCTTATGTATCCCCTAGTGTTAATGAGCGCTTTACGGGGTTTGGTCCCGATGGGGTCAGGCAGCTTTTATTAGAGGTTGAAGTCACTGAAGCCATCATCAATTATCAACTCGTATTTCAGCTGCGAAGTATCGCGACATTCATAGCTGATCTTAAAGTCTCCCCTTTTCCACTTTTGGTACTTATTTTTAAGCTAGCTCTAATCGCAATGCTGCTGTCCTGGTGGCTAAAACATGCACCGACACTCATCGCGACTCAACTTGAGAACACTAAATGTAAACCGCTAACTCACGAGCCCATCAGCCACTCTTTTTGGCGCTATCTTTATAAAATACAAGCGCCACTAGCCTGGTTTATTACCCTTTCAGTGATGCTCAACACCTTAGTGAACTTGCCAGGCCTTGATAGTATCAATTATCTCAGCGTAGTGATTAATTGGAGCTTCGCCGCCGTCATTGTTATTCGGTTAATCACCGAGTTTGCGGCACACCATAGCCATTACAATAATCAGTCTGAGATTGTTGAGCTAAGAGTGCGCACAGTAAAGCATTGGGTATGGACGATTGTGATTGCCGCAATCGTACTCAAAGCCACGGCGATGAGTGTTTATCAAGGAACGATATATGCTTGGGTTAAAACACTCATACTACTTGTATTACTGCTTCTACTAATAAAAACATTAAGAGATTGGCGCAGCATCATTTTTAAGCAACTGGGTCAATTTGATGAACAACCAGCCTACGTCGCATGGGCTATATCAAAGCGCAACACTCTATTTTTAGCGCCAATAGCAACGTTCATTGGTGTATACCGCCTGTTCTCGCAACGGCTATTCCAAGCAGTTTTTAACAAGCTTTCAAAATACGAAAATTTTAAGCACGCACTAGCCTATTTTTTTAGAGTTGAAGTCGCCAAGCAAAGTAAAGCAGACAAAGAAAACGCGAATATGGTGCGGATTAAGGGCGATAGAACTTATCAATTTGTTGCTCCCGGTCATGCAGACAGCGAATTAATAGAAGACTATGCCAGCAATGAGCTCAATGAAATTGCTCGTTATGTGTTAGCGCCCTCGCCCGCAATGGCACTGATTTACAGCGAACGCGGCCTCGGGCTAACCACGCTGTTAAAGCGAGTCATCTATAGAGCGGATTCCAATAGTGCTATTTACATTAATTGCCCTCACGCTGGGTACAGTGCACTGCTAGCACAGATTAACAGTGCGGTAGGCTTACCTGATGATGCCGATGAAACAGAGTTAATTAAACTGCTGCGTAATACCGACAATCGCTATATTTTTTGTGTCGATGATTGCCAGCGCATCATTAGCCCTAAAGTCGGCGGATTAAATAACTTGATGAAGCTATCAAAGCTACTACGCCGAGGTCGCAATCAACATGGCATGTTGCTTGGTATTGAGCAGTCTGCTTGGCGCTTTGTTGACCGCGCTCGCGGTGAGCGCTTGCTGTTTGATAAAGTCATTGCAATGCCACGCTGGAATGAGACCCAAATTGCCGCCTTACTCAGTAGTCGCATTGCTAGCGATGGCGACAATGTATTGAGTTTTGCAGGTTTAAAGCTACCTAAGCAATGGGATGAACAGGAACTGTCTGAGATAGAGCGTGCTGAACAGGGATTTTACCGTATTTTATGGGACTACTCCGACGGCAACCCTAGCGTTGCATTGCGTTTCTTCAGGCAGTCACTTCATCAAGATAAAACCACTGGTGAAGTGTTTGTGCGGATCTTCAAGGCGCCAGATGCCAAAGAGCTTGAAAGTATGCCCAAACCTATGCTGGCTGTTCTTCGAGCCATCGTACAGCTAGAAGTTGCCTCAGCAGAGGAGCTAGCGGCTTGTACCCAATTAGGTTTTGCAGAGGTACTTAATACCCTGCGTTATTTTCAAAACCGTGGTTTTATAGAATTGATTGACGACAAAGCAAAAATTTCTTCGCATTGGTTTAGGTACATCACCAATACCTTGCATAACCAACATTTATTGGTGAAGTAAATGAAAATAAAATCATACGCATCACTATTGCTACTGGCGTTATTCTTGAGCTTTCAAGCGCAGGCCGAAGCGCTATCGCCTAACCTAGATAGTCTTACCGAAATTGCCAGCCTTATCCGCTGGAGCGGTGTATTTATATCAATGTTAGTCCTGTTTATTGCCTGGTTAATGCTGAAATTCACCCAGAACATCGTTGATTCAATTAGTAGCCAATTTGCACAACGGCGAATGCTAGCGCAAAAACTCCAATCTTTCTTTCAATTTTTTGTCTATATGACGGCAGGGATTTCAGTATTTATGCTCAGCTTTAGAGTCGATGACAGAGTACTGACGTTAATAGGAGGAACGCTGGCAGTATCGGTTGGCTTTGCCATGAAAGACCTTGCGGCTTCCTTTATTGCCGGCTTAACAGTCATGATAGACAGGCCATTTCAAGTCGGTGACAGAGTCACCTTTGAGGGGCATTATGGTGACATTATCGCTATCGGCTTACGTTCAGTCCGTATGTGCACCTTAACTGACGACATTATCACTATCCCCAACAGTAAATTTTTAAGTGATGTAGTGGTCAGTGGCAATTACGGCGCTCTAGATATGCAAGTGGTGATCCCCTTTTATGTCGCGCTTGATCAAGACTTGACTCTGGCGACCGATATTATCCGAGAAGCTGCAGCCTCAAGCCGCTATATTCATCTACCAAAGCCAATCGTGGTGTTAGTGAAACAGGACATTAGCGACAGCTACTTTGCCATTAAACTCACCTTAAAAGCCTACGTGTTAGATATAAAATACGAGAAGCTATTTGAAACAGATATCACCCTTAAAGTCATGCAGGAGTTTAAAAAGCAGCAAATCTGCCCGCCCGCAATCATGCAAAGCACTAGACTCACTCGTTAAGTGATTAACCAGCAAGTCTAGCGTCGAAAAAGCACTAGTCGATAAAGTGCTGGTCAATATAAGCGCACCAGTGTTCAGAATCTGCAGCAGGCAATGATTCATCACCTCTGACTCCGAGCTTAAACTCCACCACAGAGCGCCACTCCAGAGAACCTAGATCAGGCCATGACCTTGACCATCACCGCTGGCTATTTGTCTATCCACTTTTTCAAACCATGCTTGGCTGCATGGGCTTTCAATCGTCTCAGGGCCCGATGGTTTCTTTTCTAACTAGCCATCAGTGCATGCAACAGTTAAAACACATAGTATCGCGGCTAAAATTCTTGTACTAAAACACCTAATTTTCATTGGAAATTACCTATTATCAATTGCAGGTAGTCGTTCAATATTCTCTCCCTTATAAAAATTAAACAAGCTTTAAGCAATTGCATTAAAATATAAACACACACATTCTCTCCATCAAAATCAATTAACCGGCAACAATGTATTGCAATTTACGACGGTAAATAAGTATTTATCCAAATGAAAATTTATTAAAAATTTGCATCTTTTTAGCGATAAGCACGTCATAGTTAAAATGTAATATTGATTATAAGGCGCAGTTTCTATGGTATCAGAATGGCAAAATCACAAGGCGCAGCTTCGCAGCTACGTTAGTAAACGTATTGACGACCCTGATGCGGTGGACGATATCCTGCAAGAGGTGTACATCAAAGCCAGTAGCAACCTGCACCAACTAAAATCTAAAGGTAGCCTTAAGGGCTGGCTTTATCGCATCGCATATAACACCATTATGGATTTTTATCGAGCGCGCCAACCCCACGAAATGCTGCCAGAGGAACTTGCGATTGAAGAGGACGATGTAAGCACGCAGGCACATAAAGAGTTGGCCCAATGTTTACGGCCACTGATTAATGAATTACCAGAAAAGTATGCCATCCCTCTGCGCATGGCCGAGCTTGAAGGAGTATCACAACAAGCTATTGCCGATGAGTTAGGGTTATCGCTTTCTGGCGCGAAAAGCCGAGTGCAAAGAAGCCGAGTTAAATTTAGAGAGCAGATGATGACTTGCTGTGACTTTGAAATCGGTCAGCAAGGTATTATCGATTACGTGCCGAAAAAGCCTATATCTCGCAAATGTTAATCCTCGATCGTTAGCGCTATTGCCACCATTTAGATATTTATTATCAATTTTTGCATCCTTTCAGTTATTCCAACGTCTTAGTTAAGCCGTGTGCGAATTAGTGCACCACTTAAGCCTGCTTGCATCAAGCAGTTTTCTCAAAATAGTAGTTATAACGATTAGCCTTAAAGATAGGATCAGTCATCATGCACAATAACGCCGCTTCCTTGTTAACAAACCAAGTCATTGCAGAGGCCACCGAGTGGGCCATTATGCATGGCGTTGCTTTTCGGCAAGCAAATAATAGCGCTAGCCATTGTCCTTTTAGTATTGCGCCAATGACTATAGAGCGAAAAATATTTGAGCAGCTAGTAAAGGTGACACCTATTATCAGCAAACTGATTAATAATGTATCCGAAGATCATGATTTTCTGCAGACATCACTGCAAGACGTCGCTAAAGCAGACCCATTTTTCAAGCGCCTGCTAGCGCTGCATCAACAAGCTCATGGTGACATTGACGCTCGAATCCAACCAGCTCGCAAACCGCTGCTATTAATGCGCACTGACTTTATGGATGATCGTAAGCTTGGTGCTAAGGTTATCGAGTTTAACGGTATCGCAGCAGGGATGGCACCTTTTGGCCAACGCGCAACCGAGTTTCACCGCTACATGAACAATCAATGGCCAGAGACTTATCATGACTGGATTGAAAACAAGCGTGCTACTCCCGCTGAAAACCATGGGCTTGAACAACTTGCCTTTGGCATCACACAAGCAGCAACCAAAGTTAAAGCTCAATTTGAAGAGTCAGATAAGCCTACTTTTTTAATGGTGGTTCAAGAGAATGAAGACAATGTTTATGATCAGCACCTGCTCGAAATTGAACTACAAAGGCTGGGGCTACGCACTATTAGGCGTACTTTCAAACAGTTAAGTTCACAGCTTTCAAGTGGCAAAAAACAACGCTTATTATTACAAGGAGTGGGCGCTATTGACGTAGTGTATTTGCGTGCTGGCTATCAGTACTCAGACTACCATGCTCCCAAGCTCGATGAGGCAGTTTGCTGCCAAACCTTAAGCCAAACAAGACTATTTATAGAACAACACCATGTCGCAGTTAACGCGACTTTCAGCCAACAGCTCGCTACCAGCAAAACCATGCAGATGTTACTCAGTCAAACGCCTATAGAGGAGTACGCACGTTGGGGGCTTAGTCTCGCCGAAGCGAGATCCGTAAAACAGGTATTTGCTGAGATGAAACCTATTCACGCTGACAATATAACTTGGTTTAACCATCAAGCTATCAAACAAGATTGGGTGCTAAAAAACCAAGGTGAAGGCGGTGGTCACTGTATATTTGGTGATGATATTAGTGAAAAGCTAGCGTTACTGGCTCCTGAAGAGTATGACGCATGGGCGCTAATGCGGCGTTTATATCCCCATGAACGTGAGCGGCCAGCGTTAGCTATTCGGAATGGTAAGCAACTGCAAGTAGATAATCTCATTAGTGAAATTGGTTTATTCAGCGCCTATTTCGACTCCAAACCAGTGACGCAATTGAATGGTTACGCAGGATATTTGATCCGCAGTAAACCCGCCAGTGAAAATGAAGGCGGCGTTCACAGTGGCCAAGGCATTCTAGACTCTCTCTCGCTGATTGAATGACTTTAGAAACTACACGCGTAAATTGATTACGACTGATAAATCATATTTATTTGCGTCTTTTCTAATGCTGCTACGTCTTACTATTATAAATTTTAATATTCGGAGAGAATAGATGTTCCAAGTTAAACCCAAACAAACTGAAATCAGTGATAAATTTATCAAACGCGATAGTCATATGCTTAAGCAAGTCTACGGTACCGAGGATGTAACCCCTTATTGGATTGCAGATATGGATTTCCCTATCGCCTCCCCCATTAGTCATGCGATGCAGCAATTGGTCAGCCGAGAAACTTACTCATATGAGTTCGATTCAAAAACGGTGTTCAATGCCATTGCCGACTGGAACCAAGAGCGCCACGGTCTCAATTTAAACCCTGAGTACTTTGTTCAAGTGCCTGGTGTATTAAGTGCAATCGCCATGTTGATCCGCGACTTTACCACTGAAGGCGATGGTGTACTCATTCAAACACCGGTCTACCACCAGTTCCGTCGTTTAATTGAATCAGCAGGCCGTAAAGCAGTCAATAACACGCTGCAGATTGAAAATGATCGTTACGTCATCGATTTTGAAGATTTTGAACAGCAGCTAAAAAGCGGTGTAGTCAAAATGGTGCTACTTTGTAACCCGCATAACCCAGTAGGTCGCGTATGGACCAAGACTGAGCTGCAACAATTAGTTGCTATCGCCAAGAAATACCAAACCATCATTATCAGTGATGAAGTCCATGCCGACATCATTTTCGAAGGCTCTACTTTCACCAGCATGGCGTCTCTAGATTACGATAACAGTCTGACGATTATTGGATCACCAGCGAAAAACTTCGGCCTAAATAGTATCTCTAATGGTTACATCTACAGCGATAACACGGCATTACGTGAAAAAATCAAAGCGACCTCAACATCAATGTCACTTGACCACGGAAATGCTTTTACAACCTACGCCACGATTGCTGCTTATCAGCAGGGCAAAGAGTGGTTTGATTCTTTCCTAAGCTATACCCAGCATACCCGAGATTGGATTGTCGCGTTTATGGCGCAACAGCTGCCTCAGGTAAAAACCTTCGTCCCAGAAGGTACAAATCAAATCTGGTTTGATTTTACCGGGCTAGGGCTGACTCCGACGCAGCTAAAGGCGCTATTAACAGAGCAGGCGCAGATGGCATTAACCCCGGGAACTTGGTTTGGAGAAGCGGATGAAAACTTCTATCGAATGAACTTTGCATCGCCTTTAGAGCAAGTTCAAACATCCCTGAAGCAGCTTGAATTGGCTGTTAATAATTAGGCTATAAAAGTCCCCGAAAACAGCGCAGCTTGCCTCGGTACGCTGCGCAGATATAAAAATAAGCCTCCATACAGTGAATATAAGATGAGGTGCTGCAGTCGGTATTGTTATCCAAAACGCCGTATCAATGACTCAAGAGCTAGTCCCTTATCCCCCACCAATTTGCAATTATCAAGTTGTTTACTATCCTCAATTTGTGCTCATACAGTATCGATATCAAGAGTACAACATACACGCGCTAGTCTATTCGCTAAGGATAGTAATTAAAGTAATCAAAGGAATGAATGATGAAATATATCACTTTGCTAATATTGAGTTTGACGTTTACCTTAGCTTGTACTTCAGTACAGGCTAAAGATGAAGGCTTATACTTTGGAGCTTCAGTCGGTTCTGCCAGCATAGAGCAGTCAGGCAGTGATGCTGACCTCGGCGATTTCGATTTCAATGAAAATGATTTTGCTTGGAAGCTCTTCGGCGGTTATCAATTTTCAGGCTTACTCGCTATTGAAGCGGGCTATGTTGATTTAGGTTCTCCGTCTGACTCCAGAGCCAGCGTTGATCCTTATGGCTTAGATGTCTTTGCCGTTGCAGGTATTCCACTCGGGCCGGTAAGAGTATTTGGCAAATTAGGAGGGATCTATTGGGATGCTGATTTATACCAATTGCATTA
>NZ_JBFRMK010000123.1:0-15832 GCF_041470405.1 Shewanella sp. 10N.286.45.A1 | reverse complement strand
ACGAAGGTTTACGCTTCGCAATCCGTGAAGGTGGACGTACAGTTGGTGCTGGTGTTGTTGCAGAGATCGTTGCTTAATAGCGACTAATCTTAACGCAATACTGAAAAAGGCAGCTTAGGCTGCCTTTTTTGATTTTAATCGAAAGCTAATACTGATTTTGTTCACTAAGCTTAGCTTTGTATTCTTGCCAATTACGCGGAATAAGAATACAATCTATGGCCGATTTTTGACTCGCTGGATATACTTTTTTAGTGAGTGTGTTGAGCAGTCGTCAGTTTAGACTTGAGTCTGGCTGATTTTTTTACTGAGCAAAGTGCTATTTTATAGTATGTATAACCTCAGAACGTAGTGAGTAACGGAATTAACCGATGACAACAAATACTGAAAGCCAGGGTAACTCTCTGGATATCGTAAAGTGGGGCCTAGTCGTAATCTTCTTGGCTGCTGCTATTATTGGCAATCATTATTTCGCTGAAGCAAGTGTTGTTGCGCGCGCTTTCGGTGTTGTAATCGCCTTTGCTATTGCTGGTCTTATTGCGTCGCAAACAGAAAAAGGCAAGCAAGCATTAACGTTTGCTCGTGAAGCACAGATTGAAGTTCGTAAAGTGGTATGGCCTACGCGCCAAGAAGCACTCAATACAACTTTTATTGTATTAGCTGCTACAGCCGTTTTAGGATTAATCCTATGGGGTCTAGACGCAGTATTGCTTAGAATTGTTAATTTTATTACAGGCGTATAGGCATCTCGAATGACTGAAGCAACTGAAGCTAAAAAAAGATGGTATGTAGTACAAGCGTTTTCAGGCTATGAAGGCCGCGTTTGTAAATCTTTGAATGAACATATCAAAATGCACAGCATGGAAGATTACTTCGGTGAGGTTTTAGTACCTACTGAGGAAGTTGTTGAAATGCGTGCGGGCCAACGTCGTAAGAGCGAACGCAAATTCTTCCCTGGCTATGTATTAGTCCAGATGGAGATGAATGACGAAAGCTGGCACTTAGTGAAAAGTATCCCTCGTGTAATGGGTTTCATTGGTGGCACATCAGATCGTCCAGCCCCTATTTCAGATAAAGAAGCTGATGCTATTCTTCAGCGTCTTCAAGACACTACTGAGTCTCCAACGCATCGCGTTATGTTTGAAGCTGGTGAAGTTGTTCGTGTTACTGACGGACCTTTTGCTGACTTCAACGGTACTGTTGAAGAAGTTGATTATGAGAAAAACCGCGTTAAGGTTTCTGTGATGATCTTCGGTCGCTCAACACCAGTAGAACTTGATTTTAGCCAGATTGAAAAAAGCTGATTAAATAAAGCGCAAATACTGATTGGAAATGGGTGCGAATTTATATATAATTCGCACCCATATTTTTCGGGGAGCTGTTCAACATAGTGTTGATGGCGTTTGAACCCAAACTTGAGGAAATGTCTCATGGCAAAGAAAGTTGATGGTTACATCAAACTACAAGTAGCAGCCGGTGCTGCAAACCCGTCGCCACCAGTTGGCCCAGCATTGGGTCAGAAAGGTGTTAACATCATGGAATTCTGTAAAGCATTCAACGCTCGTACTGAAAAGTTCGACAAAGGTATGCCAATTCCTGTAGTTATCACTGTTTACACTGATCGCTCTTTCACTTTTGAAACTAAGACGCCACCTGCATCTTTCCTACTGCTTAAAGCAGCTGGTCTGAAGTCTGGTTCTGGCCGTCCTAACACTGACAAAGTGGGAACTATCAAGCGTAGCGCTGTCCAGGAAATTGCTGAGACTAAAGCCGCTGATATGACTGGTGCTGATATGGACGCTATGATGCGCTCTATTGAAGGTACTGCGCGTTCAATGGGTTTGGTAGTAGAGGACTAATATAATGGCAAAGCTAACTAAACGCGCTCGTTTGATCCGCGAAAAAGTTGAAGTGACTAAGAACTACGACATCAATGAAGCCGTAGCACTACTAAAAGAACTAGCAACAGCTAAGTTCGTTGAAAGTGTTGACGTTGCTGTAAACCTTGGTGTTGATCCACGTAAATCTGACCAAAACGTTCGTGGCGCAACAGTGCTACCACACGGTACTGGTCGTGAAGTACGTGTAGCTGTATTCACTCAAGGCGCTAACGCTGAAGCTGCTACTGCAGCTGGTGCTGAGCTAGTCGGTATGGACGAGCTTGCTGCACAAGTTAAAGCTGGCGAAATGAACTTTGACGTAGTTATCGCATCTCCAGATGCTATGCGCGTTGTTGGTCAGTTAGGTCAAATCTTAGGCCCACGTGGTCTAATGCCTAACCCTAAAACTGGTACAGTAACGCCAAACGTTGCTGAAGCAGTTAAGAACGCTAAAGCGGGTCAAGTTCGTTACCGTAACGACAAGAACGGCATCATCCACACTACTATCGGTAAAGTGGATTTTGAAACTGCTCAACTTAAAGAAAACTTAGAAGCTCTACTTGCTGCTCTTAAAAAAGCCAAGCCAGCTGCTGCTAAAGGTGTTTTCCTTAAGAAAGTAAGCATCTCTACCACTATGGGTGCAGGTGTTGCGGTTGACCAGAGTACTCTGGAAGACGCTAAGTAAATTTACAAAGCTCGCGCATTAGTCTATAATGCGCGCACTTTGTAGGGTTGAGGCTATGATTTAATCTTTTAGGTTAAAGATTTGCCTCCGTCCAAGACCGTAGGTGTTGATTCAAGTAATCATCTTAATTTCCTACGTAGACGGTGTCGGACCCCAGATAGATTTTATTCTGCTGGATCTTTTCGCGCCGTAAGTCGCTAAATATCATTAGATGTTTAGCATGGTAATTGCTAGGGAGATTTCCCTAGATAGAATCCAGGAGTAAAGCCAATGGCATTAGGACTCGAAGACAAAAAAGCGATTGTTGCTGAAGTCGCCGAAGCTGCCAAAGGTGCTTTATCTGCAGTTGTTGCCGATTCACGCGGTGTAACTGTAGGTGATATGACCGGTCTTCGTAAAGCAGCTCGTGAAGCTGGTGTATACGTTAAAGTTGTACGTAACACACTAGTAAAACGCGCTGTAGCTGGTACTGATTTTGAGTGCCTAAGCGATACGTTCACTGGTCCTACTTTGATTGCATTCTCTAATGAGCACCCAGGTGCAGCAGCGCGTCTTCTTAAAGATTTCGCCAAGTCACAAGAGATGTTTGAAATCAAAGCAGCAGCCTTTGAAGGGGAATTAATCCCTGCAGATAATATTGATCGTTTAGCAAAACTACCAACATACGAAGAAGCACTAGCTCAGTTCATGATGACTCTAAAAGAAGCATCTGCTGGCAAGTTGGTTCGTACATTGGCCGCTCTACGCGATCAGAAAGAAGCTGCTTAATAATTTTATTAGCCGCTTAATTAAATTGAATTCAGTACAATTAGGAATTTTTTGTTATGTCTATCACTAAAGACCAAATCTTAGAAGCCCTTGCAGAAATGTCTGTAATGGAAGTTGTTGAACTAATCGAAGCAATGGAAGAGAAGTTCGGCGTATCTGCTGCAGCTGCAGTTGTTTCAGGTGGCGGTGACGCTGGCGCTGCTGAAGAGCAAACAGAATTCGACGTAATTCTTACTTCACACGGCGACAACAAAGTTGCAACTATTAAAGCACTTCGCGCTGCTACAGGTCTTGGCCTGAAAGAAGCTAAAGGTATGGCTGAATCTGCTCCAGTAGCAGTTAAAGAAGCTATCACTAAAGAAGAAGCTGAAGCTCTAAAAACTGATCTTGAAGCAGCTGGTGCTGCAGTAGAGATCAAGTAAGTTATACTTTAACTTACTACCACCCGAGTAATCGGGCGGAGGCTGGCGGTTTTTTAACCGTCGGCCTTTTTTGCGCTGTAAGCGTAGGCGATTTTTTTTTCACCGTTTGTCGCCAGATTTTGCAGTTCCTAACAGAGATTACTGGTTGGGTTCTTGCTATCAACGGTGATGGGCAAACGCGCTGTTTCAATCATGACGATTGTTTCAGTCTTGGTCACATCTCGCAATCAGAGGAAACCCATGGTTTACTCCTATTCTGAAAAGAAGCGTATTCGCAAAGACTTCGGTAAACGCCAGAAAGTTCTGGATATCCCTTACCTATTGTCAATCCAGTTGGACTCTTTTAAGAAGTTCACCGATCAAGATCCTACAGGTGAGCGTGGTTTTGAAGCCGCTTTCCGTAGCGTTTTTCCCATCAAGAGCTTTTCTGGTAATTCGGAGCTGCAATACGTCAGCTACAAACTAGGCGAGCCAGTTTTTGATGTGAAAGAGTGTCAAATCCGCGGTATTACATATTCTGCACCACTACGCGTTAAATTGCGTATGGTTCTTTATGACCGTGAAGCTGCACCTGGCACTGTAAAAGACATTAAAGAACAAGAAGTTTATATGGGGGATATCCCTCTTATGACTGACAACGGTACCTTTGTAATTAATGGTACTGAGCGTGTTATCGTATCTCAGCTACACCGTAGCCCGGGCGTATTCTTCGATCATGACCGTGGTAAAACCCACTCTTCAGGTAAGGTGCTGTATAACGCACGTATTATTCCTTACCGTGGTTCTTGGTTAGACTTTGAATTCGATCCTAAAGATGCATTGTTTGTTCGTATTGACCGCCGTCGTAAGCTGGCTGCATCGATCATTCTTCGCGCATTAGATTATTCAACTCAAGATATTCTTGACCTGTTCTTCGATCGCGTAAACTTTAAGATCAAGCAAGATTCACTAGTAATGGATCTAGTTGCTGATCGTCTACGTGGCGAAACTGCAAGTTACGATATTAAAGATGCTGAAGGCACTGTTCTGGTTGAAAAGGGACGTCGTATTACTGCGCGTCATATCCGTCAACTTGAAAAGACTAATACTACTGAACTTGAAGTTCCAGTTGAGTACATAGCTGGTAAGATTTCTGGTCAAGACTACATCGATCCAGATACTGGCGAAGTATTAGTTTCTGCTAACGCAGAAATCGGCCTAGAAGATCTTGCTAAGCTTTCATTGGCAGGTATCAAAGAAGTAAGCACTCTGTATATCAACGAACTTGATAACGGCGCTTACATCTCTGACACGCTACGTATTGATTCTACAACTAACCGCTTAGAAGCGCTTGTTGAAATCTACCGTATGATGCGTCCAGGCGAGCCACCAACCAAAGATGCTGCAGAAGCGTTATTTAATAACCTTTTCTTCAGCGAAGAACGCTACGATCTATCTAAAGTTGGTCGTATGAAGTTCAATCGTCGTCTAAGTATTGATGACGACGAAGGTACGGGTATCCTTTCTAAAGAAGATATCGTTGCCGTGATGAAGAACATCATCGCCATCCGTAATGGTTTAGACGAAGTTGATGATATCGATCACCTTGGTAACCGTCGTATCCGTAGTGTTGGCGAAATGGCTGAAAACCAGTTCCGTGTTGGTTTAGTTCGTGTAGAACGTGCCGTACGTGAGCGTTTAAGCCTAGGTGATCTGAATGAGCTAATGCCTCAGGACTTGATCAACGCTAAGCCAATTTCTGCTGCAGTTAAAGAATTCTTTGGCTCTTCACAGCTTTCGCAATTCATGGATCAAAACAACCCGCTATCAGAAGTGACGCATAAGCGTCGTATTTCTGCACTTGGCCCTGGTGGTTTGACTCGTGAACGTGCTGGTTTTGAGGTTCGAGATGTACACCCGACCCACTACGGTCGTCTTTGTCCAATCGAAACTCCTGAAGGTCCAAACATTGGTTTGATCAACTCGTTGTCAACCTTTGCTCGTACTAACAACTATGGTTTCCTTGAAACACCTTACCGTAAGGTTATTGATGGTGTGGTTACTGATGAGGTCGATTACCTTTCAGCAATCGAAGAAGGTCGCTATGTTATTGCGCAGGCTATCGTTGAGTTAGACGAAAACGGTCGCATGATGGATGAGCTTATTGCTTGTCGTCATAAAGGTGATTCTACCTTTATGGGCGCAGCAGACATCCAATACATGGACGTTTCGCCACAACAGATTATTTCTGTAGCGGCATCGCTAATTCCGTTCCTAGAACACGATGATGCTAACCGTGCATTGATGGGTGCAAACATGCAACGTCAAGCCGTACCTACACTTAAGGCTGATAAGCCACTAGTTGGTACTGGTATTGAGCGTACTCTTGCTGTTGACTCTGGTGTTGTTGTTGCTGCGAAGCGTGGTGGTTACGTTGACTATGTTGACGCAAGCCGCATCGTAGTAAAAGTTGACGAAGCTGAGTTGACTCCAGGCGAAGCTGGTATCGATATCTACAACTTGACTAAATACACTCGTTCTAACCAGAACACATGTATTAACCAACGTCCTTGTTGTAGTGTTGGCGATCCAGTTGTCCGTGGTGACGTACTAGCCGATGGCCCATCTACCGATTTAGGTGATTTGGCTCTTGGTCAGAACATGCGTATCGCGTTCATGCCTTGGAACGGTTACAACTTTGAGGATTCAATCCTTATTTCTGAGCGTGTAGCTCAGGAAGACCGCTTCACGACTATCCACATTCAGGAGCTTTCTTGTATCGCTCGTGATACTAAGTTGGGTAGCGAAGAGATTACTGCTGATATTCCAAACGTTGGTGAGTCTGCGCTTTCTAAGCTAGATGAATCAGGTATCGTTTATATCGGTGCAGAAGTTAAGGGTGGCGACATCCTAGTAGGTAAAGTGACACCTAAGGGTGAAACACAGCTTACTCCAGAGGAAAAGCTTCTCCGTGCAATCTTCGGCGAAAAAGCATCTGACGTTAAAGATAGCTCACTACGTGTACCTAATTCTGTTAAAGGTACTATCATCGACGTACAAGTATTTACTCGTGACGGCGTTGATAAAGATAAGCGTGCTGTTGAAATCGAAGAGATGCATATCGCTCAGGCGAAGAAGGATTTGACTGAAGAGTTCCAAATTCTTGAAGATGGTGTTCTTGGTCGTGCTCGCAACCTATTACTAGGTGCTGGTTTCGATGAAGCCCAACTTGATGCTATTCCACGTTCACAATTGTTGGTTCAAACCATCGATGATGAAGCTAAGCAAACTGAGCTAGAGCAATTAGCTGAGCAAGCGGAAGAGCTAAAAGCCGATTTCGATAAGAAGTTCGAAGTTAAGCGTCGTAAGATCACTCAAGGTGATGATTTAGCACCTGGCGTACTGAAGATTGTTAAGGTTTACCTTGCAGTTAAACGTACAATCCAGCCTGGTGATAAGATGGCGGGTCGTCATGGTAACAAGGGTGTAATCTCTAAGATTTGTCCTGTTGAAGACATGCCTTACGATGAAAAAGGTAACCCAGTGGATATCGTATTGAACCCACTAGGTGTACCGTCACGTATGAACATCGGTCAGGTACTTGAAGTTCATATGGGTGCTGCAGCGAAAGGTATCGGTAATCGTATTACTGAGATGCTTGAAGAGCAGCGCGAATTGGCAGAACTTCGCGGCTACATCAAAGAAGTTTATGAGTTAGGTGACGAAGTGCAACAGCGCGTCGATATCGATTCATTTACTGATGATGAAGTCCTGCGTCTTGCTAAAAACCTTAAAGGCGGTGTACCAACAGCTACACCTGCGTTTGATGGTGCCAAAGAGAAAGAGATCAAGCAGATGCTTGCTCTTGCAGGTCTACCGACTTCAGGACAGCTAACGCTGTGTGATGGTCGTACTGGTAACGAATTTGAGCGTCAAGTAACCGTTGGTTACATGTACATGCTCAAGCTTAACCACTTGGTTGACGATAAGATGCACGCCCGTTCTACCGGTTCGTACAGTCTTGTTACTCAGCAACCATTGGGTGGTAAAGCACAGTTCGGTGGTCAGCGTTTCGGTGAGATGGAAGTATGGGCACTTGAAGCTTACGGTGCTGCATATACCCTTCAGGAAATGCTAACCGTTAAGTCGGATGATGTGAACGGTCGTACTCAGATGTATAAGAACATCGTTGACGGTAATCATCAGATGCAACCAGGTATGCCTGAATCTTTCAACGTATTGTTGAAAGAGATCCGTTCACTCGGTATTAATATCGAGTTGGATCAAAAGTAACACTTGGTTACTGCCTCTATTGGCAAAGAAATTGGTGCTCTGCATTGTGCAGGGCACCCGGTTTAACTCCTTCAGGAGAGAAACGTGAAAGACTTATTAAAGTTTCTGAAACAGCAAAGCAAGACTGAAGAATTTGAAGGTATCAAGATTGGCCTAGCGTCGCCTGACTTGATCCGCTCTTGGTCTTTTGGTGAAGTTAAGAAGCCAGAAACCATTAACTACCGTACATTCAAACCTGAACGTGAAGGTCTGTTCTGTGCGCGTATTTTTGGTCCAGTAAAAGATTACGAATGTTTATGCGGTAAGTATAAGCGTCTTAAACACCGTGGTGTGATCTGTGAAAAGTGTGGCGTTGAAGTTACACAGACTAAAGTACGTCGTGAGCGTATGGGTCACATTGATCTTGCAAGCCCAGTAGCACATATCTGGTTCTTGAAGTCACTACCGTCTCGTATCGGCTTGATGCTAGATATGACTCTTCGTGATATCGAACGTGTTCTTTACTTCGAATCTTTCGTGGTAATCGAGCCTGGCATGACCAGTCTTGAGCGCGGTCAAATGCTAACAGAAGAAAACTATCTGGATGCATTGGAAGAGTACGGTGATGAATTCGAAGCTAAGATGGGTGCTGAAGCAGTTCTAGAATTGCTGCGTGCTATCGAGCTTGAGAAAGAAATTGAAATGATGCGCGAAGAATTGCCATCTATCAATTCTGAGACTCGTCGTAAGAAGATCACTAAGCGTCTTAAGCTTATTGAGGCATTCTTCCAATCAGGTAACAAGCCTGAGTGGATGATCCTTAAAGTGCTGCCGGTTCTGCCACCTGATCTACGTCCTCTAGTACCACTAGATGGCGGACGTTTTGCTACGTCTGATTTGAACGACCTTTACCGTCGTGTCATCAACCGTAACAACCGTCTAAAACGTCTGTTAGACCTAGCTGCTCCAGATATCATCGTACGTAACGAAAAGCGTATGTTGCAAGAATCTGTCGATGCGCTATTGGATAACGGTCGTCGTGGTCGTGCTATTACGGGTTCTAACAAGCGTCCGCTTAAATCTTTGGCCGATATGATCAAAGGTAAGCAAGGTCGTTTCCGTCAGAACTTGCTTGGTAAGCGTGTTGATTACTCTGGTCGTTCGGTTATTACCGTAGGTCCAACGCTTCGCTTACATCAGTGTGGTCTTCCTAAGAAGATGGCACTTGAGCTATTTAAGCCATTCATCTATGGCAAGCTAGAAGGTCGTGGCTTAGCTACAACTATTAAAGCTGCTAAGAAGATGGTTGAGCGCGAAGTACCTGAAGTATGGGATGTTCTAGACGATGTTATTCGTGAACACCCAGTGATGCTTAACCGTGCACCAACACTGCACAGACTAGGTATCCAGGCATTTGAGCCAGTACTGATCGAAGGTAAAGCTATCCAGCTTCATCCATTGGTTTGTGCGGCATACAACGCCGACTTCGATGGTGACCAAATGGCTGTTCACGTGCCGCTAACGCTGGAAGCTCAGCTAGAAGCACGTTCACTTATGATGTCTACCAACAACATTCTTTCACCTGCAAACGGTGAGCCGGTGATTACACCATCTCAGGACGTTGTATTGGGTCTTTACTACACCAGCCGTGAATGTGTAAATGGCAAGGGTGAAGGCATGGCATTTGAATCAGTAGCGGAAGCTGAAAAAGCTTACCGTACTGGTGCTGCCGAATTGCATGCTCGCGTTAAGGTTCGTATTACCGAAACCAAGACTGACGAAGCAGGCGAAAAAGTTAAGACTCGTCGTATCGTAGATACTACCGTTGGTCGCGCTTTATTGTCATTGATCCTGCCAAAAGGCTTATCGTTTGATCTGGTTAACCAGAACATGGGTAAGAAGCAGATCTCTAAGCTATTGAACACTTGTTACCGTCAACTAGGTCTTAAAGATACCGTTATCTTTGCTGACCAATTGATGTACACCGGTTTCCATTTTGCAACTGTGTCAGGTGCCTCTGTTGGTATCAACGACATGGTTATTCCAGATGAGAAATACACGCTAGTTGCTGATGCCGAAGCGGAAGTTCTTGAGATTCAAGAGCAATTCCAATCAGGTCTAGTAACAGCGGGTGAGCGTTACAACAAGGTCATCGATATCTGGGCAAGCGCTAACGAAAAAGTGTCTAAAGCGATGATGGACAACTTGTCTTCTGAAACAGTCATTAACCGTGACGGTGAAGAAGAGAAGCAAGAATCATTCAACAGTATCTACATGATGGCCGACTCGGGCGCTCGTGGTAGTGCGGCACAGATTCGTCAGCTAGCGGGTATGCGTGGTCTGATGGCTAAGCCAGATGGCTCAATTATCGAAACACCAATTACCGCTAACTTCCGTGAAGGTCTAAACGTATCTCAGTACTTTATTTCTACTCACGGTGCGCGTAAAGGTCTTGCGGATACGGCATTGAAGACAGCTAACTCTGGTTACCTGACTCGTCGTCTAGTAGACGTTGCACAAGATTTAGTTGTGATTGAAGAAGACTGTGGCACGTTTGAAGGTCTAACAATGAAACCGCTTATTGAAGGTGGTGATGTTGTTGAGCCGTTGCGTGAACGTGTTCTTGGTCGTGTGGTTGCACAAGACGTATTCAAGCCTGGTACTGAAGAAGTGCTTATCCCACGTAACACTCTGCTTGATGAAGCATGGTGTGACACGGTAGAAGATAACTCTATCGATGAGATGATTGTTCGCTCAGTAATTAGCTGTGATACAGACTTCGGTGTGTGTGCTGCTTGTTATGGTCGTGATTTGGCTCGTGGCCATATCATCAACCAAGGTGAAGCGATTGGTGTTGTAGCTGCTCAGTCTATTGGTGAGCCAGGTACACAGCTTACGATGCGTACCTTCCACATTGGTGGTGCGGCATCTCGAGCGTCAGCTGAGAACAACGTTCAAGTTAAGAACGCGGGTACTCTTAAGCTGCACAATGCTAAGCATGTAACCAACAGCGAAGGTAAACTGGTTATCGTTTCTCGTTCATCTGAACTAGCCATCATCGATGAGTTAGGTCGTGAAAAAGAGCGTTACAAAGTGCCTTACGGTACGGTTCTAGAAAAACTAGAAGACGCACCTGTAGCAGCTGGCGAGATTATCGCTAACTGGGATCCACATACTCACCCGATTATCACAGAAGTGGCGGGTAGTACTAAGTTCGTAGATATGATTGAAGGTGTCACTATGACACGTCAAACAGACGAACTAACGGGTCTTTCATCTATCGTAGTATTAGATGTTGCACAACGTCCAACAGCGGGTAAAGAGATGCGTCCTATGATCCGTCTTGTTGCTGCTGATGGCGGTGACTTGATGATTCCTGGTACTGAAGTACCAGCGCAATACTTCTTGCCAGGCAACGCGATTGTGAACCTTGACGATAACGCACCAATTAACGTTGGTGATGCATTAGCACGTATTCCTCAAGAATCTTCTAAGACTCGCGATATTACCGGTGGTCTGCCGCGCGTTGCTGACTTGTTCGAAGCGCGTAAGCCAAAAGAGCCTGCTATTCTTGCTGAAGTTTCGGGAACTATCTCGTTCGGTAAAGAAACCAAAGGTAAGCGTCGTCTAGTGATTACCCCTGCTGAAGGTGGCGATCATTACGAAGAAATGATTCCTAAGTGGCGTAACCTTAACGTGTTCGAAGGTGAAAAAGTTGAACGCGGTGAAGTTATTGCTGATGGTCCAGAAGCAGCGCACGACATTCTACGTCTACGTGGTATCCACAATGTGGCTAACTACATCGTGAATGAAGTTCAGGATGTTTACCGTCTACAGGGCGTGAAGATCAACGATAAGCACATTGAGGTGATTATTCGCCAGATGCTGCGTAAGTGTGAGATCGCTAACGCTGGTGACAGTGAATTCCTAGCGGGTGAGCAAGCTGAAGTATCACGTGTGAAGATCGCTAACCGCGAACTTGAAGCACAAGGTAAGCAGCCAGCGACATTCGAGCGTGAACTACTTGGTATTACCAAGGCGTCTCTTGCGACTGAATCGTTCATCTCGGCAGCATCGTTCCAGGAGACCACTCGTGTTCTTACTGAAGCAGCTGTTGGCGGTAAGAGCGATAAGCTACGCGGTCTGAAAGAAAACGTAATTGTGGGTCGTTTGATCCCTGCTGGTACAGGTTACTCTTACCACCAGAAGCGTGCCGAAGCTGCTGTTAAACCAGCTGCCGAAGAAGCACCAGCAATTAGCGCGAGCGAAGCTGAGCAGAACCTTGCTGATCTACTAAATCTTGCTGGAAGTTCTGATTAATTCAGTCTGAAAAGTAAATAGATTGTAAAAAAGGCGCCTTTGGCGCCTTTTTTTTACTTTAAATCGGTTAAAAGTTGTCTATTTCTTGACACACACGCCATACACTTCTAAAATTTCGCGTCCCACACCTGTGGGATATAGATTTTTCACACCTTACTGTTGATTAAATCAACTGATTCGGAGCTATACATGGCAACTGTAAACCAGTTGGTACGTAAGCCTCGCGCGCCAAAAGTCGATAAGACTAATGTGCCTGCGTTGAATGCGTGTCCACAAAAACGTGGTGTTTGTACTCGCGTATACACAACCACACCAAAAAAACCTAACTCTGCACTACGTAAAGTAGCTCGTGTGCGTCTTACTAACGGTTTCGAAGTTACTTCGTACATCGGCGGTGAAGGCCACAACCTGCAGGAACATAGTGTAATTCTAATCCGTGGCGGTCGTGTTAAAGACTTACCGGGTGTGCGTTACCACACTGTACGTGGCGCTTTAGATTGTGCTGGCGTAAGCGAACGTCGTCAAGGTCGTTCAAAGTACGGTGCTAAGCGTCCTAAGTCTTAACGTTTTCCGTTAAGTAAGGCCAAGCTAGAGATATATTGAGATTCCAGTTTTGGGGTCCCTGAAGCATACGGAGAAATTGTTATGCCAAGACGTCGCGTTGTAGGACAACGTAAAATCCTACCAGATCCAAAGTTCAACAGTGAGTTGCTGGCTAAGTTCATCAACGTCATTATGCAGGACGGCAAAAAGTCGACTGCAGAAAAAATTATTTACAAGGCACTAGATACTGCGTCTGAAAAGAAAGGCGAAGATCATTTAGTAATCCTTGAAGCAGCCCTGGACAATGTACGTCCATCAGTCGAGGTTAAATCTCGTCGTGTTGGTGGTTCTACTTACCAGGTACCATGTGAAGTTCGTCCAGTGCGTCGTAACGCACTAGCGATGCGCTGGTTGGTTGAAGCTGCACGTAAGCGTGGTGAAAAATCTATGGCGTTACGTCTAGCCGGTGAAATGCTAGACGCATCAGAAAACAAAGGTACTGCTGTTAAGAAGCGCGAAGACGTGCATCGTATGGCAGAAGCAAACAAAGCGTTTGCTCATTACCGCTGGTAATATCTTGGCGTGGGTTTACACCCACGCCTTACTTGCATTGCTGACACTCAGGTTTTAGCTAAGAGGGTATAAATCGTGGCTCGTACAACTCCAATTGAGCGCTACCGTAACATCGGTATTTGTGCTCATGTTGACGCTGGTAAAACCACCACTACTGAACGTGTTCTATTCTACACCGGTATGTCTCATAAGATCGGTGAAGTGCATGATGGCGCTGCCACTATGGACTGGATGGAGCAGGAGCAGGAGCGTGGTATTACCATCACTTCAGCTGCAACGACTACTTTCTGGCGCGGGATGGAAGCACAATTTACAGAGCATCGTATCAACATTATTGATACTCCTGGTCACGTTGACTTCACTATTGAAGTTGAACGTTCTCTACGAGTACTTGATGGCGCTGTTGTTGTTTTTTGTGGCTCATCAGGGGTAGAACCTCAATCTGAGACTGTTTGGCGTCAGGCTGATAAGTATCACGTGCCTCGTATGGTTTTCGTCAATAAGATGGACCGTGCAGGGGCAGACTTTGATAGCGTCGTCGAGCAGATCCGTAACCGCCTTGGCGCAACTTGTGTACCGATTCAAATGAATATCGGTGCAGAAGAAGAGTTCAAGGGCGTAGTTGATTTGATTAAAATGAAAGCTATTAACTGGTCTGAAGAAGATCAGGGTATGACTTTCAGTTATGAAGACATTCCAGCTGATTTAACCGAAAGAGCTGCAGAAATGCGCGAATATTTGGTTGAAAGTGCTGCTGAAGCGTCTGATGAACTTATGGAAAAGTACCTTGAAGAAGGGGAACTTTCAGAAGAAGAGATTAAATCAGCGTTACGTAAACGTACTTTAAATAATGAAATCGTCCTAGCAACCTGTGGTTCTGCTTTTAAGAACAAAGGTGTGCAAGCAGTACTCGATGCAGTGGTAGACTTTCTGCCATCGCCGGTCGAAGTTCCTGCTATTAAGGGTATCGATGACAGCGAGAATGAGACTGAGCGTCCAGCGGACGACAATGCTCCTTTCGCAGCATTAGCATTTAAAATTGCTACAGACCCATTCGTGGGTACCTTAACCTTCATGCGTGTTTATTCAGGTGTGTTGGAGACCGGTGCTGGCGTTTATAACTCTGTTAAGCAAAAACGTGAACGTATTGGGCGCATGGTGCAAATGCACGCCAATGACCGTCAAGAGATTAAAGAAGTACGCGCTGGCGACATCGCTGCTGCTATTGGTCTTAAAGATGTGACTACTGGCGATACATTGTGCGATAGCGACCATAAAGTAATTCTTGAGCGTATGGAATTTCCAGAGCCAGTAATTACAATCGCCGTTGAACCAAGAACCAAGGCAGACCAAGATAAGATGGGGATCGCGCTACAAAAGTTAGCAGCAGAAGATCCATCGTTCCGTGTTGAAACTGATGAAGAATCAGGTCAAACACTGATATCTGGTATGGGTGAGCTACACTTAGACATTATTGTTGACCGTATGCGTCGAGAATTTGGTGTTGACTGTAATGTAGGTAAACCTCAAGTTGCTTATCGTGAAACTATCCGCAACACTGTGGAAGTTGAAGGCAAGTTTGTTCGTCAATCAGGAGGTCGAGGTCAATTCGGTCACGTCTGGTTGAAGCTAGAGCCTCAAGAAGAAGGTTTTGGCTACGAATTTGTCAGCGAAATTGTTGGTGGTGTGGTTCCAAAGGAATACATCCCAGCTGTAGATAAAGGTATTCAAGAGCAGATGAAGAGTGGCGTTTTAGCTGGCTTCCCTGTTCTCGACGTAAAAGTCACTTTGTATGACGGTTCATATCATGATGTGGACTCGAACGAAATGGCCTTTAAAGTCGCCGGTTCAATGGGCTTTAAAAAGGGTGCGCTTGAAGCAGACCCTGCCTTACTTGAACCTTGCATGAAAGTTGAAGTGACAACACCTGAAGATTATATGGGTGATGTTGTTGGAGACTTGAATCGTCGCCGTGGCCTAATTGAAGGTATGGACGATGGTATTGCAGGTGTAAAACTTGTACATGCAACAGTGCCTTTGTCTGAAATGTTCGGTTATGCAACTGATCTGCGCTCTGCGACTCAAGGGCGTGCTTCATACTCTATGGAGTTTTTGAAGTACTCTGACGCACCGCAAAATGTTACTAAAGCAATAATAGAAGCTAGAGGCTAAACCGTCTCGCTTTTTTATTGATATAATTAATTGCTATTGCTCGGTGAATAACGCCGAGCATTTTCTGAAAAGAAAGGAATATATCGTGGCTAAAGAAAAATTTGAACGTAGTAAACCGCATGTTAACGTTGGTACCATTGGACACGTTGACCATGGTAAAACAACTCTAACTGCTGCTATCTCTGCAGTTTTGACAAAAACTTACGGTGGTGAAGTTAAAG
>NZ_JBFRMK010000122.1:27771-51135 GCF_041470405.1 Shewanella sp. 10N.286.45.A1 | reverse complement strand
AATGCAATTGGTATTAATCTGCTACTTCTGCTCTCTTTTATTCTGCAGAGCATCGGCACCTTTAGCGATCATATGCAATTGAATCACGAGTCGATCCGCTAAGACCTTACGATCTACCCGTTTCATATCTAACGCCGCAGCACCCGCATTGAACACTAAAGTCACCAGCGCTTCAGCTTGAGCATGTGCTAGATCTGGTGCTCGATTAGCGGTTGCTTCTGTGTAATGCGCTAATTCAGAGATGAAATGCTCAATCTCTCTTGCTACTGCACCACGAAATGGCGCTGAGGTGCCAGAACGCTCATGCAGCAGGATCCTAAATACATTGGGATTAGATTCAAGTACTTCCATAAAGGTTTCAACAGAAATACGAATAACACTACCACCTGCTTCTGCACGCTGACGCCCTTTCCGCATCATCTGCCTGAGCGTAAGTCCACCTTCGTCCACCATGGTTAAACCCAACTCATTCATATCTTTAAAATGTCGATAGAATGAGGTCGGTGCAATATTGGCCTCGCGGGCAACTTCGCGCAAACTCAAGCTAGAAAAGCTACGCTCAGCACTCAACTGATTAAACGCTGCATCAACTAGCGCGCGTCGTGTCTTCTCTTTTTGTTGTGCTCTAATGCCCATACGGAACCTACTTACAAAAGTTATGTTTCGAATAATAACGCTTTTTTACTTAAAACGCAGCATCAACAAACTTGACCCAAATCTCTATCCAAGTTAAATTAGCGTACAGCTGTACGCTCAACTAGAGATTATAAAAAATAATGAAAAAACCTCCAATTATTTGGATGAATGTGAGTCTTTTTACCATCACATTTGCCTGCGCTGTTTTATTAGTACCTTGGTATGGGATCGTTTATGGCTTTGAGGCCATCGAATGGATCGCCTTTGTAGTACTTGCCTTTGCCAGTGGCTTATCGATCACCGGTGGCTACCATAGACTCTGGTCTCATCGCACATACAAAGCCCATGCTTCAGTGCGCTTTCTCTATGCCCTTGGCGGCGCACTGGCACTACAAAATAGTGCACTGCATTGGTCTTCAGATCATCGAGTACACCACAAGCATGTCGATAATAACGATAAAGACCCTTACTCAGCTAAAATGGGATTTTGGTATAGCCATATAGGCTGGATGCTGCGTGAATATCAATCTCAGCGATACCATGATTACAAAAATGTACGCGATCTACAGAATGATAAAATTGTGATGTGGCAGCATAAATACTATCTACCACTGCTTATTATCATGAACTTCGGCCTACCGATTCTGTTAGGTTGGTTGAATGGTGACATTCTTGGCATGCTACTGCTAGCAGGTCTATTACGCCTAGTGGTGGTACATCACTGTACTTTCTTCATTAATTCACTGGCTCACATATGGGGTTCGCAGCCGTATACAGATAAAAATACTGCCCGTGATAACGGCTTTATCGCCCTGTTAACTTATGGTGAGGGATACCATAACTACCATCATATATTTGAGAATGACTACCGCAATGGTATTCACTGGTGGCAGTATGATCCAACCAAGTGGTTAATCGATGGGCTGGCGTTAGTAGGGCTCACTAATAGCCGCCGAGTTGTGCCACAAGAGCGAATCGAAAGCGCTCGCTTACAGATGCAGCTTAAACGCACTCAAAATAAAGTTGCTCATCTTGCTAACAGTGAAGAGATTATTGAAAAGCTACAGGCCGAGTATGAAATGCTGAAAACTCATTTAGCAGAATATTACGATGCCAAGAAAGCACTGCTTGAAGCTAAGCGTAAACAACTCGCGGATCGAGATCTTATGGCTGAGGTCAAAGAGCTTAAGCTTCGATTCAAGCAACAAAAGAAAAGCTGGCACAGCCTGACCGCAAGCTTTAGCTAAGAGCTAATACCATAGGTAGAACAACATCAGCCACTCTCATGAGTGGCTTTTTCTTTGATACTCGCGTAACTCAATACTCAGTCAATCCCACAAATCTACCATTAGAGCTCAACTTCACCAGTCACTTCATTGAAGTCATTAGATGATGGGTCTATGATAATCGGCTAATTAGCATTTTTAGGGCGTTTCAAGCTCATGTCAGATCAACAAATAAAACTTACCGAGTATAGTCACGGCGCAGGTTGTGGCTGCAAGATCTCCCCTAAAGTACTAGGCACAATACTCGCAACTCAACTTCCGGTATTTGACGATCCTAAACTGCTTGTGGGGAATCAAACCCGAGATGACGCTGCGGTTTACAAACTTAACGACACCACAGGCATTATTAGCACCACCGACTTTTTTATGCCTATCGTTGATGACCCTTTTACTTTCGGACGCATAGCAGCAACCAATGCGATCAGTGATATCTATGCCATGGGCGGCACGCCTATGATGGCAATCGCCATTTTGGGCTGGCCAGTAGATAAGCTACCTGCCGAAGTGGCACAACAAGTTGTTGATGGTGGCAGACAAGCCTGCGCCGATGCAGGAATAATGCTAGCCGGAGGTCATAGTATTGATTCTCCAGAGCCTATTTTTGGCTTAGCGGTAACTGGGCAAATTCCATTGGATGAGCTCAAGCAGAACAACACGGCTAAAGTGGGCGATAAACTCTACCTAACCAAGCCACTTGGTATTGGCATTTTAACCACTGCGCAAAAGCAGAAAAAGCTTGCTGATGCCGACCTTAATACAGCAGCGGATGCGATGTGTCAGTTGAACATTTTGGGCCCTAATATCGCAAAAATTCCACAGGTAAACGCACTAACTGATGTTACTGGCTTCGGCTTAGCTGGACACCTTTTAGAGATGTGTCATGGCGCAGAGCTTGGCGCAAAAATCGATATCAGTTTGCTGCCGCTACTGCCTAATGCTCAGCAATACCTCGAGATGGGCTGCATTCCAGGGGGAACCCACAGAAACTTCGATAGCTATGGTGAACACTTACCCGTGTTAACTGAACAGCAAAAAGCGATTATCTGCGACCCGCAAACAAGTGGCGGCTTGTTGATCTCGGTCTCTAGTGAGGGCGAAGCTGAACTGCAGCAATTACTATCAGACAATGGTGTCGAACCTATCTGCATTGGTGAGTTAGTAGAGCAATCAGCAACCACAGTGGAGCTTATCTAATGCCCGTCAACATGGTGAGCGCAAGTGAGTACCGACGAATTCTCGTCAGTGATCATCCTATAATGGATGCGCGAGCACCTGTTGAATTTACCAAGGGGGCATTTCCTGCCAGTAGTAACCATCCATTAATGGAAGACGAAGAGCGTAAATTAGTCGGTACTTGCTACAAACAAAACGGACAACAAGCTGCTATCACTTTAGGCCATTCACTTGTTACTGGCGAGATAAAGCAGCAAAGGCTTGATGCTTGGCAACGCTATTTTACTCAGCACCCAGATGCATACCTTTATTGCTTTAGAGGGGGCTTACGCTCTAAATTAACTCAACAGTGGTTAAAAGAAGCTGGTATCGATATCCCCTTTATTGAAGGCGGCTATAAAGCGATGCGTCAGTTTTTAATTGAAACTATCGATAACGCAGCGAGCCAGAAACCCATGTTAATTCTCAGTGGGATCACCGGCAGCGGTAAGACCGACTTTTTGCTCGCTCGTAATGACAGTGTCGATCTCGAAGGTATTGCTCATCATCGAGGTTCGAGCTTTGGCCGCTACCATGAGCCGCAGCCGACCCAGATAAACTTTGAGAATGCATTAGCTGTCGCTCTCTTAAAACATCAAGATAGCAACGCTAAACACCTGCTGCTCGAAGATGAGAGCTTCCTTATTGGACGCTCTGCATTACCACAAGCATTCTACAAAGGGATGCAAGCGGCTAATGTCGTGGTGCTAGAAGAACCGATGCAAGCAAGATTAACCCGCCTACTTAATGAGTATGTACATAAAATGCATAACGGCTATATTGAGCGTCTTGGTGAAGAAGCCGGCTTTGCAGCATTTGCTGAATATTTAGCACTGAGTATCACCGGGATAAAGAAACGACTGGGTGGTAAGCAACACGATGAATTCCAAACGATTATCACCAATGCGCTTAACATTCAGCAAAGTCGTGGTGATACCAGTGCTCATCTTGAATGGATTGAGCTACTGTTAAGTAAATATTACGATCCTATGTATCAGTACCAGATAGATAAGAAAACTGAACGGATTTTGTTTAAAGGCGATCATGCCGCGATACATCAATGGTTAGATGCTAACTAACATCTAACCCTCCTTTAGCCGGTTATGACGCTCTTCTTAACCGGCTATATCGTTAATTTCACTTCAATTCCCCCTCTTAACCACGATTTTTTCCCGTGCTTAATGCTGCATTTAACCCATCGAGCGTTATCTATTGAAGCTGGCAATATTGCCCCTTGAGTACATACCAGCACTGGCAAGGGCTGCATTGCACCGTCCCATTGCCGTTTATTGATAAAGTACCTCTCTAGGCAATTTTGTTGAGTATCTGGCTGGGGAGTTGCAATATAAACAGGTCGATTAAACAAACCATTAATGACAAACAATGTAGAGAGATCAAATCGCTCTACCTCAATGATGATAGCTGCGGTTTTATCCTGCTTTAAAGCGGCTAGCTCCTCAGTATTGTTGATGCTCTGCCAATTAAGCATCCGCCGTAATACATAGCTAAATGCACTCATCGCCAGTTCTGACCAACTTAGTAGTAAAATCAACAGTACTAGCAAATTACCAAAGGCGAGCAGGAGGAATAATTGTTCGATTTTCCATTGCAATCCGTTTAACACCAACATGGCAAAAACTGCCGAAGTCACCATAAACAGTGCGTTGACGATATTGTTACTGGCGATGGCCTGCGCACATTCGTTTTCATCTGCACGCGCTTGAATGAAGGTATATAGCGGCACAATAAACAAACCGCCGCCAACACCTATCATCAATAGATCAAACATCAAACGGTAGTGGATGGCATCGCTGACAAATGTGACGACATCAAATACAGCAGTTGGAGCCGCTAAGATTGGTAAAGCGGCATACAGATCGATGCCAAATACACCAAGTACTATCAAACCTAAAGGCGCGATCCCCAGTTCAACTTGCTTACATGACAATCGCTCGCACACAAAAGAGCCTATGCCTATGCCAATTGAAAAGAGCAGCAGCAATAATGACACCACGGTCGGGTCGGAATGAAGTGTTATGCGGGCAAAATTTGGGATCTGTGTTAAATAGCTCGCACCAACAAACCAAAACCAACTAATCGCCAATATCGCAATCCAAATATCTCGACTTTTTCGCACTTTCGAAATGCTGGTTACCGTCGCCTTGATGATCGAAAACTTGGGTTTAACTTTATTACTTGAGGGAATACTGGGGATCATCCAACTACTAAACACACCCATGAGTGCCAAGGTAACCACACTCCCTGCCGCCCAATATGTAACATGTTCGCTAGCAACAATGAGCCCTGCTGATAAAGTACCAGCCAAAATGGCCAGGAAGGTGCCCATTTCAACCCAAGCATTGCCCGACACCAGCTCATGCTCGCTTAATACTCGGGGTAATAATGAGTATTTTACCGGGCCAAAATATGCAGATTGCCCCCCCATCAAGAACAGCAGTAACAACATTGTAAGATAGCTATGAGAGAAGATCGCCAACACTGCAGCGGACATAATCAAAAGCTCGAGTACTTTAAGTCGACGGATAAGAGTCGCTTTATCGATACTGTCGGCAATTTGTCCCGCATGTGCTGAAAATAGCAAAAATGGCAGAATGAAAAGGCCTGCGGCAAGGTTTACAAAAAGGTGCACATCAATAGGTAAGGCGTCAATTTGTGAGTAGCTCACCATTAATAGCAGCACATTTTTATAAACATTATCATTTAGCGCCCCTAAGCACTGAGTTACAAAGTAGGGCAAAAAGCGGCGACTAAAAAGCATAAGTTTCCTTTTGAAAACGGATTAACTGGCAGAATTAATCCAATAAAAAAGCCATCACATTGTGATGGCTTTAGACAGTTAATAACTTAACTCTCAGCGATTAGGATCTCATCCCAAGCTAAGTTTGGCGAGCCCACAACAATAAAGTTAGGATTCTCCAAACTTTCACGCTCGTTATAACTCAGCGGTTGCAGTGCGAGATCCATGATCTGGCCACCCGCCTCTTCAACAATAATTTGTGCTGCGCCAGTGTCCCATTCACCAGTAGGACCAATGCGCACATAACTGTCTGCACGTCCTTCAGCCACTAAGCAGCTTTTCAACGCTGCCCCACCAAGCACCACCAGTTCACAATGCTTATTTTGGTTGAACAACTTGATAACCGACTGCGGATCTTGGCGGCGACTCACTGCTAGCCTCAATGGACTATTGTCATCATGACTAATTTGACGACTACTAATGCGCACCTCATTGCCGTTGTCTCGCTTATAAGCACCTAAACCTGCAATGGCGTAGTAGCACACTTCAGTCATAGGTACATACACAACACCAACGATAGGGCGATTATGTTCAACGAGAGCAATAATGACCGAGAAGTCACCACTTCCGGCGATAAACTCACCGGTTCCATCGAGCGGATCGACCAACCAGTAACGTTGCCAATGACAACGTTCAGAAAATGCTATGTCGGCATCTTCTTCTGATAATACAGGGATCTCAGGCGTGAGCTCTTTAAGGGCTTTGATAATGATATTATGCGCGGCTATATCAGCCGAAGTCACCGGGGTATTATCTGACTTTATCTCGCGATCGAAATCACCTTGCTGGTAAATATCACGAATTTTCTTGCCCGCCTCAGTGGCGATTTCTATGACTTGATCGATGTAACTCTCTGGCTTCATAACTGCTTACTACCCGGTTGTATTAATTAAGCTACTTCAGTTGTAGATGCTTTTGAGCTAAAAATAAAGCACTTACACTGCGAGATTCTGAAAAATCCTGCTCTTGCAATAAACCCTGCCACTGCTCCAATGGCCATGGAACTATGTCTATCGGCTCAGGTTCATCACCTTCCAGCTCACTTTGATAAAGGTCTTCTGCTAAAAATATCTGCATTTTACTGGCAAAATAACCTGGTGCTAGGCTCAACTCCATTAAGTGAGTCAGCTTACTTGATCCATAACCAATCTCTTCCTGTAACTCTCGATTCGCAGCCTCCGCCGCAGTTTCTCCCGGATCAATGAGCCCTTTTGGAAAGCCAAGTTCATAACTGTGAGTGCCCGCTGCATATTCTCGACCTAATAATAACTGTTTATTATCAAGTACAGGTACCACCATTACCGCACCACGATTATTACCTTTCATCCGCTCATACTGACGCTCAACTTGATTTGAAAACCTTAAATGCAGCTGTTCAATCTGAAATAATCGGCTTTTAGCCACTACTTCAGCATGCAATATCTCTGGTTTAACCTTCTTGATAGTCATACACATCCTATGGCGATTGATCTTTCCCGCAGATAGTTGCTGAGATCAGTTACAATCTTACTATTCTAGCTCCAATCTACAACCTGAATTTACTAGGATCATCTAACTATGTTTCCATGGCACGATATTGATACTGTTTTACTTGATATGGACGGTACCCTACTCGACCTGCATTTTGATAATCATTTTTGGCTCAGTTTGATCCCCAAAGCCCTGAGTGAGCAACGTAATATCTCGGAAAGTGCAGCAATGGAGTGGGTTGAAGCAAACTACCAACAGGTTGACGGTACACTAGATTGGTACTGTTTAGATTATTGGGAGCAGCAGATGGGGCTCGATATTATGACCCTGCATAAAACTCTAGTGGAGAAGATCCAGCTGCGCCAAGACAGCTTGCCATTTCTGTATGCGCTAGAAAAAGCCAACAAAAAGCGAATTCTAGTGACCAATGCTCACCCGAAGGGTTTAACTCTCAAATTAGCACATACCGATTTAGCTTTAGGCTTAGATGCAATGATCTCTAGCCATGAAACAGGTTACCCAAAAGAGCATCCACTGTTTTGGCAACAACTATTTGAACGCTTTGATTTAGATCCAAGTCGCTGCTTATTCATTGATGACAATGAAACCATTTTAGCTGCCGCTAAGCTCGCCGGAGTCGGCCATCAACTGGGTGTGGCAAATCCAGATAGCCAGAAACCCAACAAACTATTTAGCGACTTCCCCGCAATAGATGATTACCATCAGCTATTGGATGAGTTACTCAAACAAGTTTGATCAAAAAAGGCACCTTTAAAGTGCCTTTTTAATACCTTTTACAACAGAGATAAACCTAGATAGGTAATCGACCTTGATAGGTAATTGGGTAGTAGCCTTGGCTATCTTTCTTGCCTAGGAATCCAAGTGCTTTTTTCAAGTCATCAGGCTGAGTATTAACCTCACGGATTTTAGCATTCACCTGCATCATCTTATTATCAGCCAACAAAATAGACCCGTCTAAGCCTAAGCCATTAAGCTTTTCATCTGTGGCCAATTGCACTTGGCCATCGATACAGCTTAAACCTAAAGCGATATCGCCTAATGGATAATTACCAAACTGATTAGTCACTTGTACTTTGTTTAAAAACAGCTTACCCGATAGCTGTTCACACCAAGGTAACCCCTGCTCAAAAGTATCAACTAAGGCGCTTACATCACCTTTAATTTCAGTTCTAAACGGTAGTCGAGTATTACCTAACAAAAAGTCACTCGGCGCCTCAAAACGTAGACCACTAACGTCGAGCCCAGCAAAAGAATATGCTACTACGGCTTTACCATTAACGGCGCTACTTCGACTTCCGATACTAATATCAGCCTTAACTGTTCCCATCAACAGTGAAGCAACACTCAGCTCCCAACGCACCATTTCAAGCTGACGCTTTTGCACAGTCAAAGAGTCGATACTGCCAGACCAAATTGTGCCTGATACTCCGCTAATGACCGTATTAGCCGGTATAGGTGCAAGCTTCACTGCCATGCTAGCAGGAAATAACACCACTAGAAAAACCAAATAGATGAAAAAGCCTAGCGCGATTTTTTTTACTAATTTCACAACAACATCCTACTTGGATAACTGAATTCGGCGAACATTAACGAAACCTGGGGTATCGGATTCAGCCACATCCAAGCTCTCTAATGATAAACCTTGGTTTTGAACCAGCTCATTGAGGTAGCTCAGTAAAGTATCGAACGGCACTTCATCCATCCATACTTGAATTTTATTACCTTGGGGCTGCATACGAGTAATTGTTAAACCAAAGCTACCGGCTGTTTGGTTAACCGCGGCGCTTAAACTGCCTTTAAAAGCACTGCCCTGGCTTGTTTGTTTCAAACCAGTAATACGATTAGCAGTTTGCTTTACATAATTGAGAGTATTGAGCTGGCCTTCAAGGTTACGCTCTGCATCGGCTTCGGCATTGGCGATTGGTGTCCAAACGCCCCAATATAAAATACCGATCACTAATACTACGCCACAAGCACTAACCATCTGCTTTTCACGCAGGATTAAGCCCGCCCACCATACTTTAAGATTATCCATCTTATTTGCTCCTAATGGTTAAGGTGCTGGTGACTTCAGACTCACCACTATTCATCGCGCCACCATCGAGCTTGTATGTGCGAGATATTATCTCTTTAAACTTCTCAATTTGTGCATAGTTCTTAGCTTTAATCTGCATCCGCAGTTCGCCACGATTACTGTCAAAGCGCAATGTCGTCGGCTTTAGATCTTGTACTTGTTCAAACGCAGCTTGAGTGCCTTCGAGCATGGTGAAAAATTCCGTGCCGCTGCCGCCGCCTTGCATTTTTCGCACATAACTATCCATTTGCGCACGCAGGTTAACCACTCGCGAACTACCTGGTACCACTTGCTTGTAGATCTGTTCGCTCTGCAGTCTTACCACATCCGCTTTAGCATTCATTTGGTGAATATTAAGGCCTTTATTCACTAGCGCTAACACCACTACAACCGCAAATACGATGGCAGCATTACGCCATAAACTAAGATGCTTACCGTATTCACGCTTAGGTTGATAAACACCTGACAGCAGGTTCATCGGCGCATTGAGCATGCCACGTGCTAACACCAACATGGGCAAGTCGAGAGGTTGCGCTTTTATATCCGTCCCTGCCAAAGCAAGTTCGGTATAGCCAGCAACGGTGGTTGCCTCTTCGCTGTCAGGCAGCAGTTGTGGTAATGCTATTTCGAGCCACTCTTGCTCAAGGCTTACACCACTGCCTTGGCCTGTTCGTAACAAGATCTCTTGCCCAAAAGTAATCGCCGCCCAATCACATTCAGCCAAAGGCAGTGCTAAACAGTCAGGCACAATGCACTTAGCTTTCAATCCAGCTTCCGCGAGCCACTCTATCCAGTTTTGCATCTGCTCATGGGCAACCACTGCGATATTGAGCGCATCACCTTCGCGAGGCCCAACCACAAAATGTAGTTCTTCTACATCTTGCGCCAAGTTCTCTTCGAGCATAAATGGTAGCGCTTTAATTGCTTGACGCTGACCTTTTTCAGGCAGATCAACTGCAGTCAAAGTAATGCTGGATGCCGGAACTAATACGTCAACCGCGCGATTAGCCGCTCTTTCAGTCAGAGTCGATAGTGCGCTAGCGTCACTGAGTTCGCCAGAACCTATTATTTCTTGTTCCTGTTCAGACCAAACGAGCCACGAACACGGTTGCTCAAAGGATTGTCCTAAACGGATAAATAGTCTTTCACTCACTGATCTGTCTCCACGAGTCTCTTTAATCGAATCAAAGGACTGTTGTTATTTTTGTCCGCCAAACTGACGGGATAACACATTTAGCTTTTTACCATCGCCATTGAGTACACTCTCAAGCCTAAATACGGCGCTATCGACTTTAGCGCCCGCTTCCAATAAAAAATAGCTACTGGTCACGCCAAAACTCGATTTAAGTTGTGCATCGCCAGCGAGGCTTGCAATAGAGGAGTTTTCCCAAAACTCATCTATTTTTTCATAACCATCGCCGGGGCGCTGATTGATAATACTTTCAGCTTCACCAACCGAAATTTTATTGTCTAACATGCCCGCAATCAGCGCGGCATGCTCTACTGGCACAGTATTAACATTTAATACCTGTGTTGTATTACCTGGTACTGCACACACATAAGGTGCAATTTTAAGATAGATATCTTGCGTGAACCCCATTACCGCACGCAGTTCACTCTTATGGCTCATCAAGGTATTAGCGGCACGATAAGGTACATTTCGTGCTTCATATTCCGCGTCTTCCGCACCATAAGGGCTCGCCGTCATATCTTCGTCGATATAATCTTTTAGGGTTTGCGATAAGCGCTCTGCGGCAAAATCGTCCATCCCAAGGGCCACTAACAGTCCTTTAAATTGAATCGCTGGCAGTGGCATTTTAGGTTGACCATTTTCAACTTTCTTGGTCGTTTGTGATAATGCATTTACATTAAAACATGACTGCATATCACTGATTTTACCTGCAATTTCACCATTCTCAGCAGGAAAAATAACATCAGCTTGTGCCCAATACTGCTGCATATGCACTGTTTCAGAGTCTTCTAAATCTTGCTTCAATACCTTTTTAGCGATCTCTTCTGCAGATATGGCATACCAAAAAGCTTGATCATATTGCGCCAAATTAATGGTTCGCCTAACAGACAACTGGTTTCTAGAGGTGATATTGGTGGCAATAATCGCCACCATAGCCACAATCAACAACACCACTATCAGCGCAACGCCTCTTTGTTTAGTTGGCATGGTTAAGTACCTTTGCCGCTATCAGCGGAACCGCTACTACTGCCACCGTTATTGCTGCCAGTGTTACCGTCGTTATTATCATCACCGCTATTATTGCCACCGTTATTATTGCCACCGTTGCTATTACTGCCTGCGGTAGCACCTACCGGCAACAAGAACTTACGTTGCACCTTGCCTATATCCTCGAACTCTATTTCCATAGCGATCGCTTTAGGCAGCTTGGTGGCATCGGTTTTTCGTTCCCACTTATCATCAGTGAAAAAAGCATACTCAACCGAAATAACCTTTTTCATCACAATCGTTTTAATCGGTTCAGCACCGATTTCGGGTTCTGGATATGGGTAATACCAACGTTCCAAATTCCCTTCAATAACCACATAAGCAACTGACTGCAAACTGCCTCTTGGCAGCATTCCGTCAGGATTTAACCAGCCTAAACGAAAAAAGACTAACGACTCTGATTCAGAGTCGAGCATGTTATCGCCAGTTTGAAACACTGTGGTAGCACGGCCTCCTTCGAGTAATCTTGGAGTGCGGGCTACCATTTGGTTTAGGTCTCGCTCAATAATGCCAAACCCTTGCTGCATCGCTTTTAACTTGCCAGCAAACTCACGAGTCACCGTATCATTTTTCAAAACTGTAGACAGTACCGTATTCGCTGCAAGCCCTAAGAGGGCAAATATAGCAATAGCGATCAGCATCTCTAACAGCGTAAAGCCGCTGCTAGATTTAATCCGACTTGAGGACATAACTGCTTACCTCAGCAATAACACGACCAAAGCGATCATCGTCGCTAATGGTGATGCGGATCATTCTAAAATTATCATCGGTTGTCTTCACAACCTCTTTACGCCAATACCAGTCTTTACCTGCTAACTGCTCTTGACCATCTTTACGACCAATATCTGGGAACTTAGGCTCTAAACGCGCTTCCACCATTTGATTATGGGCAACCCACTGTGCCATGGTGCGCTCTTCCAATATCGGCATATTGGCCATCTGCTCGCCCAAGCTTTTAGTGATAGAGACCGCAGCAATGGAAAAAACAGCCAAAGCAACCATGACTTCAAGCAAGGTCATCCCGCGCTGCTTAATAGACATAAGCACTCGTGTTTTGATAAGAGTTTGCCGCTTGCAAAGAGTCATTAACGGTCATCATCTTCATAATTGAGTTTCAACCGGCCTAACGCATCACCGACGACGACCACTTCGATCTCTTTATCCATTGCATCTTTAGCGACGAAAGCGAGCTCAAATGCACTCATTTCACCACTTGGAAATAATAGAATTTGTGGCTCGGGGTACTTCTTTTTCTCATCAGCTGACTTTTCTATTAGCGGTTCATCAAACCAGCTCTCATCTTCTTCATCGTCCTGCACGAGTGGCAAGCCATCAAGGATCAATACGAGTTCAATGCCGGGTTCCATCTGTCTGCTCGCTAACAACCTATCCTGCTCTAGCGGCTTCCAGTTCCCTTCTTCGTCGTAATAGACATATTCATAGCTGTCTTTTTCTACAACAATACCGATAAAATGGCCACTAAGAACGGTTTCATCCAGTACCATTTCCGAAGACATCATAAATTGCTGCGCCAAGCGTTCCAGCGATTGCTTTTGTCCCGCACCGCCCATACTCAAGGTAACAGCAGTCGCTGCTAGCCCCATAAGTAGCACAACGAGCAACACCTCCATTAAGGTGAAGCCCGATTGACGAACTCGCAACGCTGTTGGCAATGTCATCTTATTGGAAGTTCTGTAGGTTCCAGTTACCGATGTCATCTTCTGTTCCTGGCTGGCCATCAGGACCTGCACTGAAGATATCTAATTTGCCGTTTTCACCTGGGCTTAATAGCAGGTAATCATTGCGCCATGGATCTTGCGGCAAGCGTTTAACATAACCATCTTCACGGTAGTTACGTGGCTCAGGCGACATAGTTGGCTTCTGTACTAATGCTTCAAGACCTTGCTCTGTTGATGGGTAGATGCTGTTATCTAAACGATACATATCTAACGCATTCTCTAGTGCAACAATGTCTGAAACCGCTTTCTGTTGGTCAGCTTTATCTTTGTTACCCATCAAGTTTGGCACTACCATTGAGGCTAAAATACCGAGAATAACAATAACGACCATCACTTCTAAAAGCGTGAAACCTTTTTGTTTATTACGAGTTTGCATTAAAAACTTCCTTCAAATAAATGACTTAAATATTTCTCGAATGGCAATGCCAACATCGAAACTGTTAACCACTGATCATATTATTCAGCGCTAAAATAGGCTGTAGAATAGCTAAAACAATGAATAATACTACTGCGGCCATACTAACAACCAACAGAGGTTCAAATACACCCAGTGCAATGGTGACATTTGACTCAAACTCACGATCTTGGTTGTCTGCCGCACGCTCAAGCATCTGCTCAAGCTGACCACTTTTTTCACCAGAGGTGATCATATAGAGCATCATAGGCGGAAAAAGTTTAGTATTTGCCAAAGCAGTCCCTAAACTTGTGCCCTCGCGCACTCTGAGCGTTGCATCTTCAACAGCGGCTTTTACCTTAACATTGACCAATACGTCACTAGCAATCCGCATCGCGTCAAGCAATGGCACTGAACTCGCCGTCAAGATACTCAATGTTCTCGCAAAACGAGCGGTGTTCAGACTTTTACTGACCTTACTTACCACTGGCAAGCGCAGCAGCAACGAATCGTATTTCATTCTGTTTGCAGGCACGACTAATAAGCGCTTCATGATCACAAACAAGCCAATAATGAGCCCAAGTAAGATCAGACCGTAATCACGAATGAAATCAGACGAGCTAATCAATAATTCTGTTGTCCAAGGCAGCTCTTGCCCCATATGCTCAAACTGCCCTACCACTTGCGGGACAACTGCCGCGAGCAAAATTGCGATAACGCCGATGGCAACACAAGTCAGTACGATCGGATAGATCATCGCTTGGGTCATTTTGCTTTTAAGCTGCTGACGACGCTCGGTATAGTCGGCAAGACGGTTTAACACCACCTCTAAGTGACCAGATTTTTCACCTGATGCCACCATCGCGCGATATAACTCGTCAAAAATATGAGGGAATTCAGCCATGGAATCAGCCAAACTATAGCCTTCAACAACACGCGATCGAACCGCCATCACCATACTGGCTAAACGATCTTTCTCACACTGTTGACCTACGGCTTTAAGCGCCTCTTCAATCGGCAGACCTGCAGCAACTAACGTCGCAATTTGTCGAGTAATCAACGCAAGCTCAGAAACCGAAATACCACGCTTAAAAAAGCTCACGCCACCAGATTTAGATTTACGCTCTTTTTCAACCACCGGAGTGATCTCCAAAGGCATTAAACGCAACTCTCTTATTTGGCCACGAGCATGTCTCGCGGTATCCGCTTCGACAACGCCTTTTTGCTGCTTACCTGCTTTATCTAATGCTTTGTATTCAAATGCTGGCACAGGTTACTCCTCGCGAGTCACACGCAGCACTTCTTCAAGGGTTGTTTTCCCTGCAAGTACTTTACTCATACCATCATGGCGGATACTCGGTACTGATTTACGAATATGCTTTTCAATTGCTAACTCGCCTCGACCGGTGTGGATCAGTTCACGTACATCATCATCAACCACTAATAATTCATGAATACCGGTACGACCTCGGTAACCATTATGGCCACAAGACTGACACCCTTTAGCACGATAGATTACACGAGGGTCATCAGCTGCAATACCTAACAGCTCTCTTTCGCGCTCATCAGGTATATGCTCTTCTTTACAATGCTTACATAATGTTCGGATCAGTCGTTGTGCAAGTACGCCCAGTAAACTCGATGACACAAGGAAAGGCTCGACACCCATATCTTGTAGACGGGTAATAGCACCTGATGCAGTATTGGTATGCAACGTTGATATCACCATGTGACCGGTTAACGAAGCTTGTACCGCAATCTGTGCCGTTTCTAAATCTCGAATTTCACCAATCATTACCACATCGGGATCTTGACGCAATATTGCACGCAAGCCACGCGCAAAGGTCATATCAACCTTAGTGTTAACTTGAGTTTGGCCAATACCTTCTAGCTCGTACTCAATAGGATCTTCTACTGTGAGAATATTGGTATCGATGGAGTTCAATTCGGTCAAACCAGCATACAAGGTGGTACTTTTACCTGAACCTGTAGGGCCTGTGACCAAGATAATACCGTGGGGCTTACGAATAAGTTCATCGAACTGTACCCGTACAGCTTCAGTCATACCCAGTTGCACTAGGTCTAAGTTGCCGGCATTTTTATCCAGTAGACGCAGTACGACTCGCTCACCATGGCTTGATGGCATAGTCGATACACGCACGTCGACCGCACGGCCAGCAATACGCAGAGAAATACGACCATCTTGAGGAACACGCTTTTCAGCAATATCTAAACGCGCCATCACTTTGATACGTGAGACCAACAGCGAAGACAGCTTACGGTTAGGTTTTAAGACCTCTTTTAAGATCCCGTCAACACGAAAACGTACCACAAGTTGCTTTTCATAAGTCTCGATATGGATATCTGACGCTTCTTCTTTAATCGCTTCAGACAACAATGCATTGATCAGTTTAATGATTGGCGCGTCATCGTCACCCTCCAACAGGTCTTCTGTTTGAGGTAGCTCTTCTGCAAGCGTGAACAGGTCCATCTCATTACCAATATCTTCCATCATCTGCTGGGCTTCTGACGAATTAGCTTGGTAAGCTTGAGTTAAGCGCGCTTCAAAGGCGCTATCTGCTAATTTAATAAGCGGCAGAGACTTACCGCTATAACGGCGTACCTCTAACAGTGCCGACAACGGTGTGCCTGCAGTATGGAACAGCGATAAAACGCCGTTTTCATCTTTATCTAAGGCAGCATTAAATCGATGAGCGAAAGCAAACGGCAAACGCTCTTTACTGGTCGAGTGGAAGACTTCATCTGCTTCCGCCTCTGAGACTAGCCCAAGCTCATTAGATACTTGCGCTAGCTCGTCATCTGCTTGAAGTTGATTATCACTCATCGCTAGATTCTTTATCTGTGGCTTCTTCAGTTTTAACTTTTTCAGCATCAGCATCTTTACTGTTAGAAATGCTCTTCAATGCTGGGTCTGTTTCACGCATTTTGGTATCTAAGCCTTTACCGTCTTTATAACGATTGAGTACTTCATTGACGTCTGTAGGCAGGTAAGCTTCTTGATCCCATTCTTCCAAAACAGGCACATCGGTATTTGGCATCAAGTTCACTCCACGCTCTTGCTGCTCAAGCTGTAGCGCTCTGAAGTAGTTGTACTTGCGCCCAGCAATCCCTTCCATGGTAATCCCATCACGAATAATCGTCGGCTTGATAAACACCATTAGGTTCTTCTTTTTCTTACCGCTTGAAGATGACTTAAATAGATGACCAATAATTGGAATATCGCCTAAGAATGGTACCTTCTGAACCGACTCTTGCACCTCTTCGTTAATCAATCCGCCGAGCACCACTATCTGTCCTGAATCAGCCATTACCGTAGTGGTTAAACGACGCGTCGCGAAAGTCACATCGACACCAGTTTTACCATTAATACCTGACACTTCCTGTTCAATGGTTAACTTAACAGCATTACCTTCATTGACCTGTGGTACCACTTTAAGCTTAACACCCACCTCTTTACGTTCAACGGTTTGGAAGGGGTTACTATTGCCGTTACTTGAGTTTTGGCTACCGGTAAGAATAGGCACTTCATCACCAACGATGAAAGAGGCTTCCTGGTTATCAAGAGTAGTAATTGATGGTGTTGCAAGTACGTTTGACTTGGTATCACTCGATACAGCTTGGATTAAGGCACCGAAATCGCCCATCGCCACACCCCACGCCATACCATTCACCTTACCTAACGCTTGAGCAAGTAAGGTAATATCACCTCGAGTATCTGGGTTTTCGGTACAAGTTCCATCATTACAAACAGTTGAACCTTCTTCGCCTTGAGCAGCCCAGATACCAGCGCCAATCTCACCGATGGTTGGGCCTAAGTTGTTAAATTGAGTACCACCACCTGCTTCGGTAGCCCACTGTACGCCAAAGCCAACATCGTCGCCTTCAGAAACTTCGACAATAATCGCTTCAACGAGTACTTGTGCACGGCGAATATCAAGCTGGTTAATCACGCTTTCAATGGTACGCATCTGATCTGGCTCGGCACTAATTACCAAGGCATTGGTATCAGTGTGCGCCATAATGTTTATTTCGTTACGGCGCTTGTTTGCGCCTTGAGTTGCCCCGCCTTTATCATCAACCAGTTGCTGGGCAAAGCCTGTTAGCACTTCAACTAAATCTTCTGCTTTAGCGTAACGCAAGTAACGTACTTTAGTGTTACCTGTAGTGGCTTGTTCAGCATCAAGCTTTTTGATCAATTTAACCACACGTTGACGACTTTTTTCATCACCACTAACGATAACAGCGTTAGTACGTTCGTCCGCAACGACCTTAGGGGCTTGGCCAGGCATTTGAGCTTGATTCGCTGTAGAGCGATAAAGAGTATCTACGATACGTACAATTTCCCCTGCAGATGCAAACTCAAGTTTAACCACTTCAACAGCAGTATCACCTTGCTTGTCGACGCGGCGTACAATTTCAACCAGTTTATTTACGACAGCAGCACGACCGGAGATCATCAACACATTTGATGGATCGTAGTTAACCACGTTACCACCACCGGCATTATCGTTTAACTGACGCAACAACGGTGCGAGCTGTTTAGCTTCGGTGTTATACAGCGCAACAATACGAGTCACCATCTCATCGCCTAATCCAGGCGCTTTATCATCTGCGACTCTAATCGACGCCGTCTTAGCATCTTTATCTTTGATAACTTTGATGATGTTGTTATCCATCTCAACCACTGCATAGCCATATACTTGCAGTACATTGAGGAAGAATTGGTAGTATTGCTCGTCATCTAACAGATCATAACTGCGAACATTAATTTTGCCGCGAACGGTAGGGTCGACAATAATAGTGCGATTCAAGTTCTTACCAACGATGTTGATAAACTCCTGAATGTCAGTGCCTTTAAAGTTAGCCGCATATTGCTCAGACCAAGCAAGTTGTGGCGCAAGCAATGATGCGCCCATAACCATACCAGCGATTAGTCTGCGTCTAATCCTTTTATTATTCATTGTATTACTTCCCCTAAAACCTTTAAGTGCGGCAAGCTCAATTAATTATTGCAGCAGCCTTTATTGTTATTGATTGCTGCTCTGTTATTGCGGCAAACTAAACATAATTTCGATAAGTTGACCTTCGCGCTCAACCATTAAAGCAACTTCAGTCATCTCTGGTAGTTGCCCCATAACCTCTAATGCCTGACCCATATCGGTCAAGTCATAACCGTTAAGCGATTTAGCCAAATCATTTGGCTTAAAACCCGCTTCGGTAAATAGTTTTCTGTCTTTTCCAGGATTGAGTCGGTAACCCGCCAACTCGCCACCACTCTTAACCGGTGAGATGGCTAAGTAATCGGTTATCTTGCTCGGATCAGCTAAAATCTCAGCTCGAGATTCGCCTAACTCACGGGCAACTTCGCGATTTTGACGTTGATCGACTCTTTTACCTTTTGGCAAGCTCTTAGCCTTTTGTAACTGCTGGTTAGCATTGCTATTAGTATTGTATTCAAGTCCATCTAGCATCAAGGTTTCGTAGCGGCCACTATTAGTGATAATAATGCGATCGGCATAAACCTCTTTTAACGATGCTGACGTTCCTCTAATTTTATCACCTAGACTATAAGTTTCTTGGCTACCACTAGAAGCAATAACCGCAAGACCTTTTTGTTCAGTGGTCGATGCAACCACCCCTGTCAATTGAATCGACAGCGAAGTTTTAGGAGCATCGGTGATAACCTCTTCTACAGGCGCTGTTTTAGGCTTAGAAGAGCTATCAGCACGGCCAAATAGACTCAATGCTTTGACACCTGAGATATTAGCGGAACCGGAAGATGTCGATGAGACAGGTGTGGGCGTCCAGCGAGAAACAGCTGAATTTTCAGGGACTAACTTCCATGTGATCTGTGCCAATAGAAATAACATTAGCACGATACCAATAGTAAATATCGCTGAGCTAACAGGCTTTTGGGGCACACCTGCTGCTTTAGTTAAAAACTTATCTAATAAATCCATATTTATGTGGACCCTCTGCACAGGTCTCTGTTCTGGTTATGATAATTTAGCAAATCCTGACTCATGCTAACCCACACTGCAATCAGCAACAAGCCCATAACAGCAGCAATGTTGGCGATAATAGGGTAAATATGCTAACTTTACGCGCCTAAAAAGGGTGTGAAGCTTGCCACTATTCTGCGTGTCGGGATGTAAAGATTCGTATATTAATACTCAGCTTGTGAACTTCCCCCTACTTTAATAAAGGTTAATCTACCACTGGAGTCGCTCATGATCGACAACGAGCAGCAAGCATTGAAAGTCAGGCTAGACAAATGGCTCTGGGCTGCGCGCTTCTACAAGACTCGCGCCATCTCAAAAGAGATGATTAATGGTGGTAAAGTACACTATAACGGTCAGCGCACCAAATCGAGCAAATATGCAGAGATAGGTGCCACCATTAGATTAAGACAAGGATATGACGAAAAAGAGATCGTCATTGTAAAATTGTCAGAACAACGCCAGAAAGGGTTAATTGCGCAAACCCTTTATGAAGAAACACCGCAGAGCATAGCGAAGCGAGAGACCTATGCCGAGCAAAGGCGCTTGAATATTCTTCATAATCCGGCTCCAGAGCAGAAGCCCGATAAGAAACAGCGTCGTCAAATTATGCGCTTTAAAGAAAGTTAACACTGGAATACCAAAATGACTAAAGACAACTTATACCGTTACCTATTTGACAATGCCAGTGTGCGTGGTGAATTGGTACAATTAGAGAAAAGCTACCAAGAAGTCATTGCAGCGCATGACTACCCAGTCGCAATTCAGCACTTATTGGGTGAGCTTATGGCGGCAACATCACTGCTAACAGCAACCTTGAAATTTAGCGGCGACATTAGCATTCAGCTACAAGGCGATGGCCCAGTCTCACTTGCAGTTATTAACGGCAATAACTTGCAACAACTACGCGGTGTTTCTCGCTGGAATGGCGACATTGCTGCAGATGCACAGCTGCAATCTTTGTTTGGTAAAGGCCACATGGTCATTACACTAACACCGGATGATGGTGAGCGTTATCAAGGCGTGGTTGCACTCGACAAAGAAACATTAAGTGAGTGTCTCGAAGCCTACTTTGAGCAATCAGAGCAGCTACCGACCAAGATAAAATTATTTGCCAATGCCAATCAAGCAGCCGGTATGTTCCTACAGGTATTGCCAACTGACGGTGACCATAACGCAGAGTTCGAACACCTTTCAGTGTTAACCGAAACGGTTAAGCAAGAGGAACTATTTACGCTTGAGGCTGAAGAGGTATTACATCGCCTTTACCATGAAGAGGAAGTTCGTCTATTTGAGCCAGTAGCAATTACTTTCAATTGTAGCTGTTCAAAAGAGCGCAGCGCACAAGCTATACGCACCGTAGCAAAGGCAGAAATCGACTCAATTATTGCTGAGCAAGGTAAAGTTGAGATGGGTTGTGAGTACTGCAACAGCAAATATATATTCGACGCAATTGATGTCGAAGCTATTTATGCAGTGTCGCCAAATAGCGATACCACTCAATAAACAATTTTTATTTGCTTTACCTATTTTAAGGCGCTCATTGAGCGCCTTTTTTATGCTTCAATTTAATGAAACAGGTAATTGGTATGACCTTCCTACCAAGTTTCAGTGCAATATTGCAGTCTGATGATCACTTTTTGGTATTTTTTTTGATCTAGTCCACATATTCAATTGCGCATACGTTACAATCGCCGCAGACAAAATAGCTGGCGCCATAGACCGGCAAATAAAACGACCCTAAAGATGGAGACCTTACCCATGGCGGATGGATCAAACCGCGAGTACCTTAACCTCTCTACAGGCCAATTAGTCGAGCTTGCGCTAGCACGCGGCGAAGGCGAATTGACCGCAAACGGTGCTTTAGTTGCAAAAACTGGCGAACGCTCAGGTCGCTCACCTAATGACCGCTTTATCGTAAAAGAGCCAAGCTCAGAAGCGGATATTGAGTGGGGGCCAGTCAACAAGCCATTCGAAGCCGATGCTTTTACAGCGCTTTGGAATCGTGTTGAAGCTTACCTAGCTGATAAAGACACGTTTGTTTCAAACCTAGAAGTAGGTGCGAGCAAAGAGCACTACCAGCCCGTCACTGTCACCACTGAATATGCTTGGCATCAGCTATTTGCTCGTAACCTTTTCATCGTACCTGAAGAGTTTAATGCAGCAGACAAGCCAACTTGGCAGATCATCAATGCACCAGGATTTGTATGTAATCCAGAGCGTGATGGTACTCATTCTGATGCAACAGTTATTTTGAACTTCGCAGAACGTAAAGTACTGCTTGCTGGCCTTAAATATGCTGGCGAGATGAAGAAGTCTATGTTCTCAGTGCAAAACTTCCTATTACCAGCGAAAGGTGTATTACCAATGCACTGCTCTGCTAACGTAGGTACTGACGGCGATACTACGCTGTTTTTCGGCCTATCAGGCACAGGTAAAACTACGCTTTCTGCAGATCCTAAGCGCTTCCTTATCGGTGATGATGAGCACGGCTGGGCACCCGGTGGCGTATTCAACATTGAAGGCGGTTGCTACGCAAAATGTATCGACCTTAGCCAGAAAAACGAGCCAGTGATCTGGGATGCTATCTGTTTTGGTACTGTACTTGAAAACGTGGTAACGGATGAGAATCGTGTACCTGATTACACTAACTCGTCACTAACAGAAAACACGCGCGCCGCTTACCCACTTGAGCATATTGCTCAACGTAAAGAGGAGAACTGCGGCGCAGAGCCTCATGCAGTCGTGTTCTTAACTTGCGATGTTTCAGGTGTATTACCGCCAGTTTCTAAGCTGACCAAAGAGCAGGCGGCCTACCACTTCTTATCTGGCTACACTGCTAAAGTGGGTTCGACTGAAATGGGCTCAACAGCAGCGATTCAGTCTACTTTCTCAACGTGTTTCGGTGCACCGTTCTTCCCACGCCCTGCAGGCGTATACGCTGAGCTATTGATGAAGCGTATCGAATCTTTCGGTAGCCAAGTTTACTTGGTCAATACTGGCTGGACTGGCGGACCACACGGTATTGGTAAGCGTTTTGACATTCCAACAACCCGCGCGATTGTCGATGCAATCGTAAGCGGCGAGCTAAAGGATGTTGAAACTGAGTACCTTGAAAAGTTAAACCTGCATGTTCCTGTGGCGATTCCTGGTGTAGACAGTAACTTACTCAACCCAATTAATACCTGGGAAGATAAGCAGCAGTATGCCGAGTTCGCACAGCATCTAGCAGAAAGTTTCCAGAAGAACTTTGAAAAGTACCAAGTACCTGATTCAATCAAGAATGCAGGACCAAACGCTTAATGCTCTAACATAAGCGTAAGCGCTTAAAATCCCAATTTAGCCCTGCTAAATTGGGATTTTTTTTGTGAAAAACATCTTTGATTTTCCTCTAACCAATATTATCAGTCCGAAAATAAAGTAAAGCCTAGTAAACTTTTAGTAAAGCAAGCTTG
>NZ_JBFRMK010000122.1:0-27081 GCF_041470405.1 Shewanella sp. 10N.286.45.A1 | reverse complement strand
CAAGCTTGCTTTACTAAAAATACAAAGGGAACTGTTCAATGAAATCTATACTAGATGCAATCTGCGCTAAAGGGCTGCCCAAGCGTGATCTGAAAAATGCCAATCGTGTGAATCTATTCGCGCTACTTTGGGCACTCACTTTAATGTTCAGTGCATACCTAGGTGAAACCGGCGTATTAGACAATACACTTCTGTTAATCATTGCTTTTGCGGTACATAGCATGATTGGCATCGCCATGTTATTCACATATAAAAGCTTTCTAACTCAGCTTGATGAAATGGAGCGAAAAGTGCAGCTAGATGCATTAGCACTGGCCGTTGGAGTCGCCATAATTAGCTTTTCAAGCTATTCAATTCTGGAAAATACAGGTACTGTACCACCGTTAAAAAGCGCATACCTCATCGCGCTTATCGCCTTAACCTATATGGTTGGCATTATTAAAGGAAGGCTAGCCTACCGATGAAAAATCGCTTAAAAATCCTCAGAGCTGAGCGAGACTGGACCCAAGCCGATCTCGCCGACAAGCTGGAAGTGTCACGGCAGACGATCAATGCGATAGAGAAAGGGAAATACGATCCCAGCTTACCATTAGCGTTTAAAGTCGCCCGCTTGTTTCAGATCCCCATAGAAGCCATCTTCGAAGATGAAGCAGAAGTCGAAGTAAGTTAACCCGCACAAGTAAAAATAGGTTCTCCACACTGGAGGACCTATTTTTTAGACTCCATCCCACATAAACCACCATCGTCTAAACCAGCTATTAACACCGTGCTAGTCACCTGGGGCGAAAACACGACAAACCATTCAACACTCTAGAGCAAGATTTCGCTAATATTCCTTGTTATGCTGCTAAATTCCTCTTCATATTTATCCGAGAATAACTAAGAGTAGTCCCTGTTTAGTCACAATATTCACTGAATATGGATAACAAAGGATTGATGCATGACATTAGGTAAACAGATAAAACACTTCCGTACGACACGGGACTTAAGTCAACCAGAATTGGCCGACATGATGGGAATTGAACAATCATATTTATCAAAACTGGAAAACGACAAATCGATCCCCTCAAATGATGTATTCCGTAGCTTACTGACCGCACTATCGATCAACACAACCGAATTTCTTAGAGGCATTGATACCCAAAAGCATCGTCCACAGCTCAATCTCATTGCCGATATTGAGGCGTTATTGTCTCAAAGAGATAATATGAAGATAGCTTCATTAAGGCGCTTTCTCTATCTGGCGTCGACGCTAATTATTCTAGGTGTAACCACCTTCTATGCCGGTTACAGTCGACAGGTATTCTCAGAGAATCAATATCAGTATCAATCTCTGGGTGTAGTACTACCTGGTGAACCACTCGATATCTATTCCTCTTGGAACCGAACATTGGATGCAACAGTTGAAAATAGCTACTCCATTAGAGAGCAAAAAAGAGTTGAAATGGCTAAGCGCAGAGATGACCACTTTCTACTAACGACTGACAACAGAAGCCAAAAATTTAATGTCGATGTTGACGGTGGAAAACGCATGTACTCACTCGACAAAAAGGTCGCTGTACCACGAGTAATAAATGCATGGCTACAACTATTGGGGGTGCTATTTTTTGCAGCGGGTATTGTCGGCTTTGGCTTAGAGCGACGCTTATACAAATTACATTAAGCTTTCCAATAATTTAACCCCCCAAGGCTAATGCTCATAAGGATGTGAGCGTTAGGCAGCATTCGACCAGTCAACATAGCGCTAAAAACGCATATTTCGACACAGTTATCTGGTTGCACTTGTTAGCATTTTGGTGAAATATAAGCCTCTTATAATAATTCTAAATTTATCTTACAGATGGATGCCCTACCATGCGCTTTTTGACCTCTTTAACAAGCTACGCAGCCGTTGCGGTTGCTGTCACTAGCTTTTGCACGCTTGCCGCCGAACACAATGCCACGCCTCAGTTAGCAACCACTTACGTTAATGATGCCATTTTACCTCCCATTATCGAATGGCATGGTAAGAGTGAATCACTACTGGCAGCACCAGACAGCGAATGGGCTACACCTTTTGAACAGCATGGCCTTAAAACCAGTCCAAATTATGATGAAACCTTCGCATGGTTAGATAAGCTGATTAGTCAGACAGATATGCTCAAAAAAGTCAGCATAGGCAAGAGTCCGCAAGGAGGTGACATTTGGATGATAGTCGCTTCTAAAGAGGGCGCTGAAGATGCCCCTACTCTACTTAAAAATAATAAACCTAGCGTATTAGTTCAGGCTGGCATTCATTCTGGAGAGATTGATGGCAAAGACGCTGGCATGATGCTGCTACGCGATATTGTTATTGGTGATAAAGCCGCACTACTCGATAATGCTAATCTATTATTTGTGCCTATTTTTAGTGTCGACGCCCATGAGCGTTCAACCGAATACAACCGCGTCAACCAACGAGGTCCGGTTAATATGGGCTGGCGCACAACGGCAAACAACCTCAACCTTAATCGTGACTACGCCAAAGCTGACACGCTAGAGATGCAGCATATGCTGCGCGCCATTAATATCTGGCAACCTGACCTATACATAGACGTACATGTTACCGACGGTATCGACTACCAGTACGATGTCACCTTCGGTTACAACCTTGCCCAAGGTTTGAGCCCTGCCAGTTATAAGTGGTTAGAAAACAGCTACCGCCCAGCCATTGAGTCAGCACTTATCGAAGAAGGTCATGTTCCTGGACCACTCGTTTTCGCAATCGACAATAGCGATATCAGCAAGGGTATGTCTTTATGGAATGCTAGCCCACGCTTTTCCAATGGCTATGGTGATGCGCGCCACCTGCCGACGATTTTGATTGAGAACCACAGCCTAAAGCCATTTAAGCAACGCGTGCTCGGCACCTATGTGATGTTAGAGGCAACACTGAAAACTGTCGGTGAGCAAACAACCAAACTCAAATCGGCAATCCAACAGGACAAATACCGCTACTCACCACGCGTAACCCTCACTTGGCAGCAAGAGCAGCAAAAACAGGGTTGGGACTTTAAAGGTATCGGCTACTCGATGGAGCAAAGTGCAATCAGTGGCAATGAGATTGTTCGCTGGAATGGTGAACCTAAGCTGTACCCTAACCTGCCAGTTATTGGTGGTACCAAAGCCGATATCAAAGTGAATCGCCCAACGGCTTACTACGTGCCACCTCAGTGGACAGAAGTGATTGAACGGTTAAGCGTACACGGCATACGTATGACCACTATCAGTAAACCTAGTACGCAAAAATTACAGCAATACCAATTAAGCCAGCCCAAATTTGGCAGTGCTGATTATGAAAGTCATCAACGCGTTAAAGCTACGCTAAGCAGCCAAACTATCGAGGCAACTTTGCCTACAGGCACTGTACGTATCGACACCGAGCAACCGCTTGGCGATCTTGCTATCTTATTACTTGAACCGCAGTCGCCTGACTCACTATTTCAGTGGGGATTTTTCAATCCTATTTTCACTCGTACAGAGTATATCGAAAACTATGCTGTTGAGCCGTTAGCAGCGCAGATGTTAAAACAAGATCCCAAACTGCAAGCAGCATTCGATGAAGCACTTAAGGATGAAGCGTTTGCCGCCGATCCAAAAGCGCGTCTACGTTGGTTTTACCAGCGCAGCCCTTATTATGATAACGAGTACCAAAAATACCCGGTGTTAAGAAGCAACTAAATTTGCAATCATCGGTAAACATCCGAGCTTAGCTCAAACAAAAACAGCGCCAAATGGCGCTGTTTTTATGTTAAAAATCGAACTTAGGCTTTCTTATAACCTGAAATAGCATAAGTCAGCGGCAAGCGTTGCCCTTGCTGCTCGACAAAATAACGTGACCGTGGCGCAGTGCCTTGCGCTAAAGTGACCTCAACCGTCTCCTCTGTCAGTCCATCGAAACAGTTGTATGGGCTAAAATCGAATTCATTGAATGAGTCGATTTCGATACCGGCACGGATCAATGCATTGATAACATCAGCTAGAGAGTGCGGCCAACTCATAAAGGTCTCGGTTTCATCACCTGCATTTTCTGTGTAGGTAGGCTCATCATCCACATCAGGCTCATCTTGATGAAAATAGCTATAACCGTCAAACACCGCTTGTGCGGGGTGAAACTCCACCATATAGAACTGACCACCCGTTTTAAGCTTACTGGCTATGGTTTGCGCCCACTTATTTAGATCGGGCAACCAGACAATGGCGCCGTAGGAGGTAAATACGATATCGAACTGACCCGCGACCTGCTTAGTCACTTGATAAACATCGGTGCAAATAAAATCAGCATCTAGTTTAGCTTGAGTTGCTAATAATTTAGCTTGTTCAATAGCTGCACCAGAGAGGTCAACACCAGTTACTTTTGCGCCTAAGCGTGCCCATGACAGGGTGTCTAAACCAAAGTGACATTGCAGATGTAACAGGCTTTTGCCCTCTACATTCAGTGCGGCCAGCTCTATCTCTTGCAGTGAGCTGTTACCCGCTAAAAAACCAGCGACATCGTAAAAGTCGGAAGTAACATGAGTTTGTACTCGGCGATCCCAACTTTGTTGATTTACAGATAAATAATCCATTCTTGCTTCCATCCCCTATGACTGAACTAGGCTATAACCGAAAAATTCAGCAGTAATAAACGATTAAGTAAAATCACTAACAATGTCGATTTTGGCCAATTTTTTGAGGTAATTCACCATCAACAGTCAAGATAACAACAAAACATCACAATTAAAACAAGTAGATAACATATTGGCATGCTACCTGCTTAGATAGGCCATAGCTCTAAATACAAAATTGATTCTAAAAAATATAACAAGGACATCATCTTATGAAATTAGCCTCTAGTCTTTTTGCGGCAGTCATAACGCTAGCGCTTTCGGGTTGCATCATCAATGTAAATGGCGCCAGTGCCGGACCGCTTGATCATCAGAAAAAGCAGATCCAGATTGAAGCAGCAGGTATCGATACATTTGTCGCCAATACAGGCGCAGGTGACTTAAAAATCCAAGGCGTTACCGGGTTAACTCAAATAACCGTGATAGCTGACATCTACACTTATGGTGATATCAAAGCAGACTTAACACTAGAAAAGAGCGGCAGCAATGCAAAGTTGGTTGCCGAGTTTGACAGTAATATCAATTTTAGTCGCTCGCCATATATCGACCTCACCATTCAAGTACCTGCCGATATGGTACTGAAAATAGATGATGGTTCTGGTGACATTGAAATTAAAAATGTCTCAGCCAATATTGAGCTTGAAGATGGCTCTGGCGACCTTTCTATCCAAGGTGGGCATAACCTTAGTATCACCGATGGTTCTGGCTCAGTATCGATTACTAACACCACTGGCAAGCTAACACTGGAAGATGGTTCAGGCTCAATCAACCTAAATGGCATTGGTGGCGACACTAACATCGATGATGGCTCTGGCGATATGACGGTAACCAACGTCAATGGTCACGTTGTTATTGATGACGGCTCAGGTGATATCGAAGTCGACAACACCAAAGGCCTTAGCATTGTTGAAGCTGGTAGTGGCGATTTGAGCGTCGATAACATTAATGGTTCAGTGAGTATGGACTAGGACAAACTAGGCTTTAGTGTTAACGATTCAAACTCAAGACTGATAGCAACTCTGAAAAACTGAGCTATTATTAGCTTAGTGAAGGAGAATTCCTTCCCGGCGTGGGTGCTGTTGTCGATTAATGTGCTTAGTGGTCGGTTATGTCGACCAAGAGCGTATTTAGGTACAACAGCGCCCAGCCCACCCTTTTATGATCTCAGCTGAATTATCAGCTGAGCTTCGACAATTTCAAGCCATCTAGCTCGTTATTCTGAATCGTCGATTCAACTTCTAAAATCAGTTGTTCCAATAACCTGCGACCAACGTGTATGCGGATACTAGGCTAACAGTTCTCTTCTAACAATTTCAGTTCCTGCAGTTAACGCATTTAACTTGGCGGTTGCTATATGGCGAGGCAAAGGTGCCATACCGCAGTTAGTACACGGAAAGAGATTCTCGGCATCAACAAACTCGAGTGCTTTTCGTAGGGTATCAGCCACCTCTTCTGGCGTTTCAATCGTGTTAGTGGCGACATCGATAGCCCCAACCATCACTTTTTTACCTCGAATAAGCTCAAGTAACTCAAGTGGAACATGGGAGTTATGGCATTCTAATGAGATTATATCGATATTCGATTTCTGCAACTTAGGAAAAGCTTGTTCGTATTGTCGCCACTCAGTGCCCAAAGTCTTTTTCCAATCGGTATTAGCTTTAATGCCGTAGCCATAGCAGATGTGTACCGCTGTTTCGCATTTAAGCCCCTCGATTGCTCTTTCTAAACAGGCAATTCCCCAATCATTTACCTCGTCAAAGAACACATTAAATGCAGGCTCATCAAACTGGATGATATCAACCCCTGCAGCCTCTAGCTCTTTGGCTTCTTGATTGAGAATTTTGGCAAACTCCCAGGCAAGTTTTTCACGGCTTTTATAATGATCATCATAAAGCGTATCGATCATGGTCATGGGGCCTGGCAGCGCCCACTTTATGGGCTGCTTAGTCTGCTGACGTAAGAACTTCGCATCCTCTACAAAAACGGGCTTCTGACGAGAAACGGCACCAACCACGGTCGGCACACTGGCATCATAACGATCGCGGATTTTCACCGTTTGACGCTTTTCAAAATCGACACCATTGAGGTGCTCAATAAAGGTTGTCACAAAGTGCTGCCGCGTTTGTTCGCCATCACTCACAATATCGATGCCAGCTTGCTGCTGATCTTGTAGTGACACACGCAATGCATCATGTTTTCCCTCAAGCAACTCCTCACCTTGCAACTTCCAAGGTGACCAAAGTGTCTCTGGTTGAGCTAGCCAAACAGGTTTAGGTAAGCTGCCTGCAGTTGAAGTCGGTAATAATTTTTTCATAATAAATACTGCTATATATTTGGGTTAATAATTAAGCGTAATTTGCAGACCACTGCTCAAGCACCGTTTGATATGGATTGATAAAGTGTTCCTCTGCAAACTTACCTTGCGCTATTGCAAGCTGGCTGCGCTCTTCTCGGTCATAAACAATTTGCGTCAATGAATGGTCCAAGTTCTTCAAATTGGGTTGGTAGCACTTCCCAGCGGTAGCATTAGCATTGTAAATTTCAGGTCGATAAATTTTTTGGAATGTCCCCATAGTACTAATGGTACTGATCAGCTCAAGATTAGTGTAATCACTAAGCAGATCCCCAAAGAAATAAAACGCTAAAGGGGCTACGCTATTAGCAGGCATGAAATAACGAACCTGCAGTCCCATTTTTTTAAAATACTGCTCAGTTAAAGATGATTCATTTGGCAGGTATTCATGACCTAGTATTGGGTGTTGGTTTTCAGTTCGTTGGTAAATTTTATTATCTGAAACACTGAGACATATAACAGGTAATTTTTTAAAATTATTTTTATACACATCAGAATTAATAAAGCATTTAAATAGATTGCCATGTAAATCACCAAAATTACTTGGGATAGTAAATTTTTCTTTATCTTTATTATGCTGCAACAGTAAAACACTAAAATCATAATCTCGTACATAAGAGGAAAAGTTATTTCCGACGATACCTTCAATGCGCTGATTATTTTTGTGGTCAATGATATTAGTTTTCAATACTTCAATAGATGGAAAGGCTTGTCCATCTCTTTCAATATCCATATCAACAGAGACGATTTCAAGTTCAACAGAGTACCTATCACCCTTAGGATTATCCCAATCAGCTAATGCGTTGAAGTTATTATCGATCATTTTCAGTGCATTACTCAAATTCTCACGACGGCTGTCGCCTCTCGCCAAGTTGGCAAAATTGGTTGTGATGCGAGTGCTGTTTGAAGGGTGGTAATTTTCATCAAGACTAATGCTCTTGATCGTGAAGTTAAAGTTATTGCTCATTGTGGTTCGGTATCCTGTTCACTGAGATTAAAGTTAAATTTGTTTTACTCTGAAGGGTCTTTTCCGTTTTAGCCTATCGACTCATACCCTGTCAGTATTAATTACTCGTGACTGATTACTTGACCAGATAACAACGGCAATTTCTATAACGTAAATATTAGGTTCTATTTATACTTGTTCAGACACGTTAACAATAGTGCTTTTATTTCAACTTCAACATGAGCAACATTCATGAACTATTAAATTTGAAAACTTAATAGCATGTCAGTTATATTAATTAGCCTGATGCAAACAAATATTTATTTGTTTAGCACATTATTCCTAATTATATGAAGAGATAAATTTAATGAGTGAGTTGCTGTTGTTGATTGTTTACTGCGCATTACTTGGCAGTGTCGTGGGCTTTTTGGCTGGCCTCTTAGGCATTGGCGGTGGACTCATCATTGTGCCAGTGTTGAGCAGTATTTTACTTCACTTTAATACTCTACCCGCAGATCAGGTAATGATCGCAGCAATTGCAACCTCATTGGCGTCGATTTTGTTTACCTCTACCTCTTCGGCAATTGCCCACCACAAGAACGGTAACGTGCCATGGAGCCTAACGCCTTGGGTCATGGTCGGGGTTGCTCTTGGCGCACTTATCAGTGGCTTTATGGCATCACTATTGCCAGAAAATATTGTGCGTATTGTGTTTGCTGTCAGTGTAGTGCTGATTGCTTTTAAGATGCTTTACAGTAATAAAAGTCACTCCAGCACTGAGCGAAAAATGCCGAATAAAGGTCTGTTAACTGTTTTGACGACGATCACCGGCAGCTTGTCAGCCATGATAGGAATTGGTGGCGGTGCACTTTTGGTACCCTTGTTGACGTTTTTCTCACTCGACATGAAAAAAGCCATCGGCAGTGCCTCTGCTTGCGGAATTGTTATCGCATTATTTGGTTCGATAGGTTATATCAGCTCTGGTAGCCAGCAGTTTGCTTTAGCCGATGGATTTGCTGGCTTTGTTTATTTACCCGCTTTATTCGGCATTGTTTGCACCTCCTGGTTTACCGCTCTTTTAGGCGCCAAATCGACACACCACTTACCCGTTTCAGTTATTAAGAAAATCTTCGCCGTATTACTGTTGGTTGTCGCTGCAAATATGCTTCTAAAATAATTAGGCTGTTAGATTGGCTGGCAGTTTTGTATCAACGCCAGCTTCTTCGCTCTAGGCCATTTCTTCAACGCTATCTCTCGCTTTAGCGCATCACTGCGACTGCCTACGGTTTCTGAGTAGGCTAAGGTCAATGGACCTTTACCACGCAAAAACTTGGCAGACTTAGCGCTGCCACTTTGATGCTCGCTAAAACGTCGTGCAACATCAGTGGTCACGCCTGTATAAAGGTGGCCGTTAGCACAGCGCACCATATACAGATACCAAACGGATTCAGTTGCCACTAGTTAGCATTTACTTTATCTAAACCGAGCAAACCAATGAAGAAAGCGTACTCTTGTGCTTTGTCTTCATATTGGCGATAACGGCCACTTTTGCCACCGTGCCCTGCTTCCATATCGGTATCAAACAGTAGCAAGTTGTCGTCGGTTTTAATATCACGCAGCTTAGCGACCCATTTAGCGGGTTCAAAGTATTGCACTTGTGAGTCATGCAAGCCTGTGGTGACTAGCAGGTGCGGATAATCCTGCGCCGTGGCTTGATCATAAGGCGAGTAACTCAGCATATAGTCAAAGTAGACCTTGTCATTGGGATTACCCCACTCGTCATACTCGTTTGTGGTCAGTGGAATAGACTCATCCAGCATAGTGGTAACGATATCAACAAACGGCACGTGCGCTGCCACCGCAAAGTAACTTTGTGGTGCTTGGTTGATAACCCCACCCATTAACAGACCACCAGCACTGCCACCTGCAGCAACGACTTTGCTTTTGTCGCCATAACCTTGTGCAGTTAATGCTTGAGTTACATCAATAAAGTCATTGAAGCTATTTTGTTTGTTGAGCATACGTCCATCGTCATACCAACCGCGGCCAAGCATCTCCGAGCCACGTACATGGGCAATCGAGTAGACAAAGCCGCGATCCAGTAGACTCAAAATCGAGGAGCTAAAATCAGGTTCTACCGTATAACCGTAGGAGCCATAGCCATATTGGTATAACGGGTTAGTACCATCTTTATTAAACAACTCTTTACGGTAAACCAGCGTTACTGGTACCTCTTGACCATCACGGGCTTTTACAAATAATCGCTCTGCTTGATATAGCGTTGCATCAAATCCGCCAAGCACTTTTTCTTGCTTGAGCAATTGACGCTGGTTAGGCTGAGTGAGGTCATATTCATAAACCGATTCAGGCGTGGTTGGGCTTGAGTAATACACTCTAAGCTTGTCGCTCTGCTGGCTGGCATTAACATCGAAGCCGACTACATAAGCTGGGTCGTTAAACTCAAGTTCGACACCCGCGCTCATATCAAAGTCTTGCTCCTTTAAGGGGTAAACATGGATACGGCTAATACCCCGTTCACGGGTTTGTACCACCATGTACTGCGTTAGCAGCAAGACATCTTCAATTCTCGACTGTGGATCATGACCAATCACGTCCTGCCAAGCCTGTTTATCAGCCGCTTTATCGACTGCCACTTTCATCAGTCTAAAATTACTCGCTTGCCAATTGGTTAAGATATAGTAGCTATCACCCAACTTAGAGACTGAATACTCATGCCCCGCTTCTCTTGGCAATACCGCTTTAAACTCTGCTAAGGCCGCATTAGCATCAAGCATTAGCACTTCGCTGGTAATTGTACTTTCAGCGTACAAAGCGATTGAGGTTTCATCTAATGACTTACCTAAGCCAATATAAAAGGTGTCATCCTGCTCTTCATACACCAGTACATCTTCAGTTTGTGCGGTGCCGAGCTTATGGCGAAACACTTGATAACCTAATAAGGTTTGTGGATCTTTGGCGATGTAAAATAGATGCTGGTTGTCATTGGCCCACACCACGCGCCCATCGGTGCCTTCTAACTTATCTGCGATTAACTCACCGCTAACAAGATCTTTAAAATAGAGGCTGTAGATACGGCGACTGAGTAAGTCTTCCCCAAACACTAACTTGGTTTCATCGGTGCTAACAGATACACCGCCTAAGCCATAAAAGTCATGTCCAGCCGCTCGTTCATTCACATCCAGTAGCACCAATTCATCGTTGCTATCGAGCGCCTTTTTTCGAGCCACAATCGGGTACTCAAACCCCTCCTTGTAGTAACGATAGTACCAATGCTTGTGCCAGAAATAAGGCACGCTTGATTCATCTTTATCAAGTCTCGCGACTAACTCTTCAAACAACTGCTTTTTAAGGCCGTCATAAGGTTTGAACTGCGCTTTGGTGTAGTCATTTTCAGCATTAAGGTGAGCGATGATTTTGGGATCTTTACGCTCGTCATCGCGCATCCAGTAATAATCATCGACGCGAGTCTCACCATGTAAAGTCATGGTATGAGGAATTTTATCAGCAACTGGGGCGATGGTTTCGGTATTAGAGGTCATATTTGTGCATCCGAGTAGCATTACACTGCTTAGCGTAACAGCTGAAATGAGTTTCATGTGGCATATCCTTATGAGCCAAAGTACAGCGGCGAGACGATTCTTTGCCTTGGCCACATTTCTGTATGCTGCAGCTTGTCATTTTAATTAATTTGACGCAACATAGCGGCGCTTATCTGTTACAAAACAGAGATAAGCATAATTCTCAGGGCGGGGTGTAACTCCCCACCGGCGGTAAGTTATGTAAGTTGTGGTTATACAGCTTCATAAAAGCCCGCGAGCGCCTACTGATCGTGACAAGAAGTCCACTAGTAGGGTCAAGCAGATCTGGTAAACAGACCTTACACAGGTTGTACCTACTCCAGAGCCGACGGTAATGAATACTGCAGCGCACTTTGTGTTGCGTGTACTGAGTCCGGATGAAAGAGAATATAAGATTGAACAAGGTTGCTTTGGCAGCAGTGTCAGTGTGTTTTGCCAAATGCAAAGCGCATAGTACTGGCTGTTGGAACAACATTGTCTTCACCTCTTATTAAGCACAGGCATCTATCAATGATGCAGGTGTCATTTTCTGTACGCCCTGATTCTGGCAACCCAATGTAGTTTATTTAAGGATGTTTACCATGAATCAGTCTTTACTTGCGCCTTATGGCAACGCTATCGAACGCGTCAACGCAGCACTTACCGCTCTTCGACAAGGGAAAGGGGTATTAGTGGTTGATGATGAAGATAGAGAAAACGAAGGCGATCTTATCTATAGCGCCGAAACCCTAACTAATGAGCAGATGGCACTACTTATTCGTGAGTGCAGCGGCATTGTTTGCTTATGTCTTACCGATGAGCGCATCACACAGCTAGCGTTGCCACCAATGGTTGTTGATAACAACAGTCAATATGGCACTGCTTTTACTGTCAGTATCGAAGCTAAAGAGGGAGTCACTACAGGGGTCTCTGCTGCAGACCGTGTTACCACGGTAAAAGCCGCTATCGCTGATGGTGCAAAACCTGATGACTTAGCCCGTCCAGGTCATGTTTACCCACTACGCGCTCGCCCAGGTGGAGTATTAGAGCGTCGTGGTCATACCGAAGGCACTGTTGATTTGATGAAACTTGCCGGACTTAAGCCTTTTGGTGTTCTGTGCGAAGTCACACTACCTGACGGCACCATGGCACGCTTGCCAGAGATCATCGATTTTGGCCAGCAACACAATATGCCAGTACTCACCATTGAAGATATTGTGGCTTACCGTAACTCGCAATAATCTGAATCACTAATCTAAGTCACAGCATAATTTTAGTTAGTTGTTATGTTAATGATACAAAAAGGTCATGCCCACAGCATGGCCTTTTTTGTGCAACTAAGCTAAACATCAATAAAGCCATAGCCTTAGTTTAGCGCGAAAATAATTTAGCAAATACGCATTTATTACCTTTTTCGGTAATTGACAGTGGCAAAACAATTACGAATAAGAAGAGAGAATTAGCCACGATTTTGACACTATTAGTTAAATTCGTGACCTAGATTAGACTTTAATGAATTAACTGAGACTCCATATTCTGAATATGGTTATTATTTGGCGCAATTTTTTAATCTCCTATCTCCACGCTTAAGATTAAAACAACAAATTTAACAATCAACTGTTACGCGAAAAGGTTGTCGCCGAATGTTAAGTCTATTAAGCCACTTGAGCTTAAAACAGAAACTATTTCTTATCGCCTCTCTACCAATGCTTATATTGGTGGTGTTTGCCGGGCTACATTCCATTTCGCTCTACCAGCAATACCAAGATGCTTCTGCCAATTCGTTTACCACTCAAGTAACTCTCGATATCGAAAACATTGTTTTTGAATTGCAAAAAGAGCGCGGCCTGTCAGCAGGCTACCTCAGCAGTCATGGCAAACAATTTAACACTGAACTGCCACAACAGTGGCTGGCAACAGACCTAGCACTAAAAAGCTTATTGCAGAACAAAGCATTGCAATTGGTACTTGATACCACTAAAGAAGATCGTGAGCTTTTTCACTTGTTGCAAACCCGTTTTAGTCGTAGCAGTGATGAACATCAACAACTACTCAAGATGCGTCAGCAAGTGCTAAAGCTTAATGGCGGTAATTACTTTAACTATTATTCTCAACTCAACCAGAAGCTGATTAGCTTTATCTCCCAACTACGCTTTAAGAGTGATGACTCCTATCTAGTGATGATACAAGCTGATTTAGTCAATATCTTAAAAGCTCAAGAACTTGCGGGGCAAGAGCGCGGCTTGGTCAACCAATTACTATCAGCCCCCACCTTAGATGCAGACTCATACGAAGCTATCGACAACATAACTCACCGACTGAAAAATACAGTAGAGAATGCAAGCGTAGCGATGACAGATGAAAATCGCAGCAAACTAAATCGAATAATTGAAAGCCCGGAACAGCTGCAAGTCACAGTATTATTACAACAATTAGAACAACAGGTTGAACTCATAGAGCAAGCCCACGAGCTCAGTGAGCTAATGGGCTTTAAAGGCTTAACCTATGACTATAATCGCTATTTGATGACTGCTAAGCCTCAATACCAGCTTAATTTCAAACAACATCATTTTGAGCTAAATATTGCCCTCGAAAATATTGCTCGCCGACACAAGCTAACCAGCCAGCAATCGGCTCTGGTAGCGACAATTAAACGTTCTACCGATACTTACTACCAACACCTATTGCAAGCAAGTAAGGATCTGCAGCAGCCAGCCCCGATGAGTTCGCTAGCTAAACAATACACAGCTATGCACCAGGCGCTGCAGCAACTGCAACACCAAGCACCGTTAATTAGCAGCAAACAATGGTGGGCTATCGCCAGCGAACGAATAAACTTATTGCACCAAATGAATATCCAATTGACCCACAAAATAGCCCGTCAAAGTGATGTTCAAAAACAGCTAATTGTGTCGTCGCTCTATATCAGCCTTCTTAGTGGTATCTTGCTTTTTTATATGGTGTTTATCTTAGGTAAATATATCGCCAATAGTCTTATCAGCTCCATTACGACCATAGTTAATGACGTCGAAGAGATGGCAAAAGATCCTAATCTACAGCTGAACATAGAGATTAAGGGGAACGATGAATTAACCCAGATATCTACCGCGCTAAACCAGATGTTAAGCGAGCGCATGCTAGCTAGAACCTCTTTGCAGCAAGCATCTGCTGTATTTGAGCATTCATCCGAAGGCATTATGGTCACCAATGCCGATAACCGTATTGAGTTAGTTAACCCCGCTTTTACCAAAATTACGGGTTATACACTTGAAGAAGTTAAGGGGCAAAAGCCGAGCGTGCTTAGCTCTAACCACCATCAACCAGAGTTCTACAATCAGCTTTGGCATTCGATAACGACGACCAACCATTGGGAAGGTGAAATCTGGAACAAACGTAAAGATGGTAATGTTTACCCAGAATATCTATCAATAACTGCGGTTGAAAATGCTCAAGGCCAAATTAGCCAATACATAGGCCTATTTTTGGATGTAAGTAACCACAAACAGTATGAACAAGATCTCTGGTACAAGAGTAATTATGACTCGTTAACTAAGCTTCCCAACAGACATCAGTTTTCATCTAGACTGCAGCACGCTATTGACGGTGCAAACCAAACAAATTCTCAGGTGGCAGTGTTCTTTATCGATTTAGATCGTTTCAAGTTCATCAATGAATTACATGGCCACGCAGCTGGCAATGAGATTTTAAAGCAATCAGCCACACGGCTTGAGACCGTACTCGGGCCAGAAGACTCTATTGCTCGTTTTGGTGGTGATGAATTTGTCATTATCTCACCGCTACATAATGCCATTGAAACCGCAGAACAGCTGGCACACAAATTGGTAGATGTATTAGTTCAACCGTTAAAACTGGGTGCCATTGAAAGTAATATTTCCGCCAGCGTCGGTATCGCTTTCTACCCTGAAGATGGCCAAGATATTGAGATGCTACTGCGAAATTCAGAAACGGCCATGTACCAAGCCAAACGTGATGGTCGCGCCCACTTCCAATATTTCTCACCTGAGATGAATGTTGAAATGCTAGAGCGGATGCAGCTTGAACAGAGGCTAAGAAAGGCAGTTAAGAAGTCTGAGTTTTATTTAGAGTATCAGCCTGTGGTTGATATGACTCACGGTACGGTATCCAGTGTAGAAGCACTTATCCGTTGGCGTGATCCTGAGTTTGGTATTATCTCTCCGGCACTATTTATTCCTATCGCTGAAGAGACAGGACTTATAGAACCGCTAGGCGAGTGGGTATTAAACCAAGCACTAGCGGATCTATCTAGCTGGCATGCACAAGGGCATATGCTAAAAATTGCCATTAATGTTTCCGGCCGTCAGTGTATAAATTCCAACGGCTTGAGTTTTTATCAAGTTCTTGAGGAAGCATTACTGCGCCACAAAATTGCAGCACATTATGTGCATATAGAGATAACCGAAAGCTTGTTGATAGAAGATAAACCTTACAGCTTAGAGATCCTGCAATCGATTAGAAACTTAGGCGTTGATATCTATCTTGATGATTTCGGTACTGGCTATTCAGCATTAAGCTATCTCAATCAGTTCCCGATCTCCGTTATTAAAATTGATAAGAGCTTTATCGATAATGCCACGGTTAACCAGTCCGATGCGAAGCTAGTCAAAGCTATTGTCATGATGGGGCAAAGTTTAGAGATGCCACTGGTCGCTGAAGGAATTGAAACTGAAGAGCAGTGGGATTTCTTGCAATCACTAGGCTGTGATTACGCCCAGGGTTATCTAATGTCCAAACCTTTATCCAGTGAGAACCTACTGACCTTTCTTGAAAATGAAACGGCAATCAACCGCATGGTAAATCGTAAAGCACTGGTGTCGGTTAATTAGGCATAAAAAAAGAGCAGCTAGGCTGCTCTTTTTTTATCACACCAAATATCAGTTATTCAGCGGTGCTAGTCATCACACTGGCAGACTCTTCAATCGCCATTTGCGCTAGGTCTTTATCAACGAAGAACAAGGCTTTACCATCTTCACCGACTAAACGGATCTTATCGACGATTGATTTGAATAGCTTCTCCTCTTCGTGCTGCTCAGAAACATACCACTGCAAGAAGTTAAATGTTGAGTAATCTTGATTAGTGAATGCAGCGTGAGCAAGTTCATTAATCTTTTTAGTGATTAGCTGCTCATGCTCATAGGTGTACTCAAACAAAGCTAACAGCGATGGAAAGTCAGCTTGTGGTGCTTCAATAGTACCAAGCAGCGGCATACCGCCAGTCTCACTTACGTAAGTGAACAAACGGTGCATATGACCCATCTCTTCATCAGCATGAGCACGCATAAATTTAGCGGCGCCTTCAAAGCCTTTGTCTTCACACCATGCACTCATCTGCAGGTACAGGTTAGAGGAGAAAAACTCCATGTTGATCTGGTCATTTAATTGGTCAATCATCTTCTGGGCCAACATCTTAATTCCTCTGGGTATCTGTTTATGGCCGCTATTGTTATCAAGCTAGCTTAGAATTGCAATAAAATTTACTTAAGCTACTGTTTAATAAATAATAATGGTTTTCATTTACATAAAGCAGCAAAGACTAATATTAAATAGTAAACTCAAAAAACATTAAATGAATCAGCCCTTAACTTGGGTATTGATAAGGAAATCATCGATTAAAGCACCACTAAATTCAGCGGCTAACCAAAGCTAATTTCGGCAAAAATAATAATAAAGCCAGTATCAGCTGTTAAAACTGCCGAGCAGATCATAGTCATCTGCAATCACCGTGGCATAATGCCTTATATTCGTTTTTAATTAACGTACGCTAATTTAGCCTCAAGGATAGATAGATGCAGACTCATGCAGACCCGTGTAAACAACCTAGCCTAATGCATCCCTCGCTAGCGATTGTAAAATTACTAGAACAAGTGCAGCCAATCACAGATTCTGAAGTCGTTACGCTGACACAAGCCCTAGGACGCGTCTTAGCTGAAGACCTTGCTTCTCATGTCGACCTCCCCCCTTTCGACAACTCTGCAATGGACGGTTACGCCTTTAATTTTGATGATTTAGATGCTGGCATTCCGCTAACTCTAATCGGTGATTCTTTTGCAGGACACCCTTTTAGCGGCCAATGCGTAAAAGGCGGCTGTATCCGCATTATGACTGGCGCACCAGTACCTGCAGGTTACGACACGGTACAGATGCAAGAAAAGGTAACAGCTGATGGTAATAACATCACCATTGAAGCACCAAAAGCCAAAGGTGCAAACGTGCGCTATCGCGCCGAAGAACTTACCACCGGTACTAAAGTACTTGCGGCAGGTACTCTCATTGGCGCAGCCGAAATGGGCGTACTTGCCACCATTGGGGCTAGCCAGCTAAGAGTATATCGTCCGCTTAAAGTGGCTTTTTTCTCAACCGGTGATGAACTGCGCCCTGTTGGCAGCGAGCTTGGCCCTGGACAAATTTACGATTCAAACCGCTATAGCATTCAAGGGCTACTGAGCCGAGCAAACGTAGAGTGGCTTGATCTTGGTGTTATTGAAGATGATAAAGAAGCCATTCGCCAAGCTTTTAAAACAGCAGCAGCCCAAGCAGATATGGTGCTGACCTCTGGTGGAGTATCAGTTGGTGACGCCGATTACACCAAGCAGATCCTCGATGAAGAGGGTGAAATCACTTTCTGGAAGCTAGCGATTAAACCAGGTAAGCCTTTTGCCTTTGGTCACTTAGGTGATGCGGTTTTCTGCGGTTTACCCGGTAATCCAGTTTCCTCTATGGTGACATTCTACAAGCTTGTTTGGCCGCTAATACAAAAAATGCAAGGCTTACCGCAAGTGAAACCAGTAACGCTATCTGCCACCTTAACCCAAGATATTCGCAAGTTCCCGGGACGCGTCGAATACCAACGTGCGGTACTAAGCTATAACGAGCAAGGTGAAGCACAAGTGGCCGTCACTGGTGGCCAAGGTTCAGGCATGCTGACCTCAATGACCCTCGCTAACTGCTTTATCATCTTAGAGCAAGATTGCGATGGCATCAGTGCTGGTGAAAAAGTTACCGTCGAACCTTTCAATAGCGTACTAGCTTAAGAGAACATAGAGCAATGTCGAGTGAACTGACTGACACAGATGAGATTTTAACTGACGCGGAAATATTGCGTTATAGCCGCCAAATATCCATTAAAGCGATGGACTTTGAGGGGCAAGAGAAGCTCAAGCAAGCCAAGGTGCTAATCATAGGTGCTGGCGGTTTGGGCTGTGCAGCCAGCCAATATTTGGCAGTAGCAGGCGCAGGAGCAATCACTTTAGTCGACTTTGATACCGTTGAAGTGTCTAACTTGCAACGCCAAGTCCTGCATCAAGATGCCAATGTCGGCCAAGCTAAAGTTGACTCCGCTAAAGAGACACTATCAGGCTTAAACCCACATATTAAAATCGATACCATCAATGCAGTATTAGATGACCACGAAATTGAAGCACTGGTTGCGCAGCACTCGATTGTGATGGACTGTACCGACAACGTGATGGTGCGAGAGCAACTCAATCAAAGCTGCTTTAAACACAAGATCCCGCTTATCTCTGCTGCAGCTATCCGTATGGAAGGTATGGTTACCGTATTTGACTATCAAGCACAAACGCCTTGCTACCACTGCTTTAGCCAACTGTTTGGTGAACAACAGCTCAGCTGCGTCGAGTCAGGTATTTTAGCACCTGTGGTTGGCATGATAGGTTGCCTGCAAGCCGTAGAGGCCGTTAAAGTCATCGCCAATATGGGCCGCACGTTAGCTGGGCGGATTTTGATGATCGATGCCATGACCATGGAGTTTCGAGAGATGAAACTGCCAAAGCAGCCAAATTGTAAGGTCTGCAATCAAGGCTGATAATTCGTGTGCGTGACACAGTACAAGCTGTCACGCACAAGTTTTTATAGACTAGAAATTGTAAGTAACCGATACGCCAACATTTCTTGGGTCAACAACTGCGGCATAACCATGTTCATAACCACTTCCAGGAGGTTCATTCACTGTAAGCGCTTGCTCGTCAAATAAGTTGTTAATAAAAGCACTGATTCGCCAGTTATCATTTTGATAATCAACATTGAAACGACTTAAGATGTAATCACCAGCCACGCGCTCTTCAGTATTGGCAATATCAGCAAAATACTCATCAACGTAATTTCCTGATAACCCAAATGTCAGCTCATCAGACAGCCAATACTTAATACCAAGGTTAGCAGTAACGTTTGGCGCAGCGTTAAGCTCATTGCCAACAATATCGCCGTAACTAGGATCTGCTGCTTTAATTTCACTTTTAAGTAACCCTAACCCCGAGAACAGTTGCCAGCTCTCCCCTAACATACTGGTAAATTCAAGCTCTAAGCCATAGGTTACCGCTTTATCAATATTGGTGATTCTACGTAAGCTATTAGACGCTTGGTAGCCGTCATAATCGTTATAAAACAGGTTGGCGTTCAGGTTAACGTTACCACCATCAAAACGACTTCGAGAGCTCATTTCATAGGTATCGACAGACTCATCATCATAGTAATAGTAATCGCCACCAGCTGACGTTAACGCCATGGCTCCACCGCCGGCGTTGTAACCTCGTCGACCACTTACCGCAAGCGTCGTACTATCAGTAACGGCGTATTGCACTACAAGCTTAGGCAATGCCACTGTTTTAGCTTCATCGAGTTGCTCATCAATCGCTGAACCTCTAAATTGCATGGCAAAGTTTCGTGTTTGCTCATCGCGCATCACTCGTCCACCAAGAGTCAGCCACCACTTTTCGGCCATAGCAAAAGTCATTTCTCCATAAACAGAGGAGGAGGTACTGCTGTCATCTCCACCATAAGAGAAACCACCCACACTGCCAAAGTCTTGAGTGCGCTTATAATAAGCTAAACCAATAAAACCATTTAGATCTCGGTCATTAAGCCCAAAGCTATATTTACCATCGACGTTGTAACTTTTGTCATTCATGTCGACAGTACTTTCAGCAGCTGCCAAGGGTTCATAGGATTCAAACCCCCAGTCATAATCCATAAAGGAGAATTGTAAATCGAGTGACTGACCATCAGTAAGCTGGTAATCAAATGTCACTGAATGTGTGTTTGACTTGGTGGTGATATAGCGTTGAAACAGCGGTTTATATGCCCAAGGATCATCACCAGTGAAGTAATTACGTCCTGAATCACCTTGCTCGTCGTTATATGAAAAACTGTATCGTACTGATAAGTCTTCTAACCCGGCAGGTTGCCATAGTAGCTTTCCGCGCCACCGATTTGTAATAAGCTCATTCTGGTCAAAAGTTTTTGGGTTGGTGTCATACACCAAACCATTATTGTAGGTGTTGCCATTTACATTTTGCCCCGTGATCCTAAAGGCAAGCTGCTCGTCTAAAATTGGGCCCGATAGCATCACAGCGCTGTCGATAAAACTATCCTGATTTCGATAACCTAAACGTGCAGCCGCTTGCCAGTCAAAGGTTGGATCTGCCGTTTTAATAAATACTGCACCACCAATACTGTTACGACCATTAATGGTCGACTGTGGCCCTCTGAAAACTTCTATCTGCTCTATGTCCCAAAGGCCTGTATCACCGGTTAAGTCAGCGACAAAAGGCTCTGCAACACCATCAACAAGGGTCGAAACTCGCGCCTTAGCGCCGCCAGTGAAAGAGTTAAACCCAGTAGCAGAGCCATTACCTGTAACGCCTCGAATATCCGGTACTGCTCCTGTTGTTACCACAACGTTTGGCACTTCAGATAAAGCACTGGATACCGATTGGTATTGGCCACTATCTAGCGTCTCTTTATCGATAACAGACACTGATGAGGTGGTATCTTTGAGGCTACGCTCAACTTTTTCACCATATACAGTGATCCTTTCTATCGATTCAGTAGGTTCAACATCAACAGCAGCATAAGCCATCGAAAATATAGGACTACATAATATTGCCGCCACAACGAGATTTTTGTTAAACGCCCTGTATTCCATGGGATCCCTCAAGTTCACAGTAAATAGAATTTATCGTTCTGATTAAAAGCAGCAACAATTTACATTAAACCATACCCACATACAATTGCGAATCATTCACATTTACATTACCATTTACGTAATTTAAATACCTATGTAATAAAGCGAATACGTTATTTAGTTTCGTTGCTTACAGCAGTTAATTAGACGTTTAGGGAGGAGTTGATAGTCATGTTTCAAGTCACAGGATTAGTATTGACTTTGGTAGGAGTCATTATGATATATGCCACCAGTAAGCATCAGAAGTTACTACCACAATCTCTACCCAAGCCCATCATTCTAGTCGGACTGACTCTATTGTTATTCGCATTATTAAGTTGGGTACAACTGCTAACAACAACAGCAGCTGTTTTCACTTGGCTATTCACTATTATCGCAATATTGATATGCGTCCCCTTTAGTACGATTTTGAAATCAAGAGAACCACATTGATGGCACGGTTAACCCAAGCGGAAAAAATTCAACCACATTGGTGGCGAAAAAGTCTCACCGCAAGCCTTTTGGGTCTGAGCTTATCTTATGGTGTCATTGCGGTGTTTGCATGGTTTGGGCCGGGAGGAATCGATGCACCAATGAAAGTGCAAATGAACATGTGGCTTATCAGTTTTATCTGGTTACCCGTTATAGCCTTTAGTTTTCTGTTCAAAACAGCGACGAGTGCATTTGGTTATCTCATGTCAGCGAACTTCGTTATCTACAGTTTATTTGCAGCTTTATGGTGGTTTAAGTGAGAATACGTCCAGACATTTTAAGAACTTATCAGTCCATTCATACTTGGACAGGGATCACTACTGGCCTACTATTATTTATCGGCTTTTTTGCTGGCGCTCTCACAATGTTTAAACCGCAAATTGAGCAGTGGGCAACACCACCAGCACAAACACTGCAGCAGGTACCCAGCACACAACTTGATAGTTTGATTCAAGCAGCAATAAGTCACAGCGAAAAAGCAAAAGATGGTTTTATCGTTAGCTTTAATAGCAATGACTCACCAATTAAATGGTATGAAAAGGGCGGCGGAAGAGGTTTACGCCTTGATGATCACTTACGTCACGCCAGCTTCAACGATGAAGGTGACTTGATCAGCCAAGCGAGCAGTACCAATGAATTAGGAACGCTTATTGATCAACTCCACCGCACCGCAGGGATCATTGGCAATATAGGCCATGAAGATCTCGGTGTGTTAATTCTAGGACTCGCCGCAACTCTATACTTTCTCGCACTAATTTCAGGCGTTATCGTTTTACTGCCGACGTTAGTAAAAAACCTATTTGCGTTAAGGCAACACAAAGGCGTGAGCCGTTTTTGGTTAGATAGTCATAACTTAGTCGGTGTTATGAGCCTACCTTTCCACTTGATTATCGCATGGACCGTAGTGGTATTTGCGTTTCATGACATGTTCTACGGCGGTTTGAGTATTCTTTATGGTGACAAGCCCTTATTTGAACCCAGAGAACGTTCAACCATTGAGTACTCCGTCAACCAATTGCGCAGCATCGATAGCTATATCGCTGCTGTCACGCCGATATCTGAAGGTTATCAAATCGCGTCAATGGAATTTAGTCAGCTCAACTCTACCTCCCCTTCTTTAGCAGTGGAGTTGCAATCTAATGGGCGGATGCTGCGTGGCGGTTACAGTGATTTCATCTACATGCACCCTTATACCATGGCGGTACAATACAACACGATTAATCAAGTCGAAGAGGGGCTATACGGCCCCGTAGTGAACAGTTTATTCGCACTACATTTTGGTAATTATGCCGGCAGCTTTGGCCGCTGGATATACTTTTCCCTTGGCTTACTCGGAGCATTTCTGTTTTATAGTGGTAATTTACTGTGGCTTGAAAAACGTAGACAGAAACAGGCTGAACAAACTAAAGCAACTAAGCTCATGGCCGCTCTCACTATTGGGGTATGTTTGGGCTCGATGTTAGGAGTTGTTGTCTCTATGCTAGCCACAAAGTGGCTCTATCTGCTAAGCGAACAGATAAACAACTACTACCTCAGTTGCTACTATGTCGCCTTCTTTGCAGCATTAGCCTACAGCTTTGTTAAGGGAGCAGCTCTTGCTGCTATTTCACTGCTTAGGTTGCTAGCACTTTGCTGCTTATTAATTCCGATAACCAGTGTAATTGCTCTGCTGCTACCTCAACTCGCAATATGGTCAGCAACAGATCTTGCATCAATAACTATTGAAGCCGTATCGGTCTTGTTCGCACTGCTATTCTATATTGCAGCCCAAAAAGCACAATATAGAGCGTATTTCGGTGAACCAGACAGTATCTGGGCGGCACCTCATCAACAAAATGCAACAGTAGCAATCAGTATAAAGGTTTAATCGCTCGGCAATAGTTTAGCGGTATAACAGCCGCTAAAAGCCGCCAGCGTGAAGTGTTTTTTGACTTGCTATTTCTGCGTAACTTGTTATTTCTGCGTAGTTCGACTTCTTATACTGACTTGGTATAAGACCACAACATCACAATAGTGATGCTCAAGCATTACCTTAGCTTATTACCGAGAAAGGCCCAGTAACCCACTGGGCCTATATTGACTCCACTCACGAGCTCAATGAAATAACAATCAAATGATCGTGACAGCTTCAATGCTTGTTCTGTAAAATCCTCATCAAGTTAATGCGTTATCTATCTTTGTAATACGCAAAACTATCTCCAATAACTCTTTTGCGAACTGGCAGCGACAACAGGCTTAATATTTTGTTAAAAATGTCGACTTACAGAAGGTAAATACCCAAGTTGTAGTTAAACATACGTTTATATTGAGGTTAACCTTGTCCGCTTTTTATCATCGCTGCCGCTATTTTTTCTTGCCTCTTTTTTTCACAGGCTTACTTTTAGCTGTCACTCAATATTCCCTACCACAGCTGCAAACCTGGCACAGCGTGATAGAACAGTTGCCCTACTGGTTGCTACCAGTGGTGGTTATTATTGCGCTGCAGTTTAATCGCAGCCGCCTAGCATATCTTGCGCTACTACTACTGGCCTATTGGTACCTCTTAGGCCAAGGCTCACCTACAACCTTATTTGACAAATACTCACAACAGATCTTTCTTGGCGGTGTTTTTGCCATTACTTGGTTTGCATTTATTAAAGATAGAGGACTGCTTTCCGGTCATGGTGTGATTAGGGTTTTAGGCATAACAGTCTGCTTTGCCGCTGCATTTGGCTGGATATGGGCTAATACTCAATACCAGAGCATTGTCGATGGTTACCTACCCAGCATGATAACCATGGAGATACGCACCCTTGCACCCTTTTACCTTGGGGCGATGTTAGTTTTTATACGCGGGATCTGGCAAGCCAACTTAGTTAACACCTCTATCTTCATCACCTTGATACTGTGGGCAATTCAATCGCTAATGCCCGAATTACTGTCTATCTCAGTGTCGATAACAGCCTTAGCAATTGTGTATATACTGACAGTACTTACTGACTCCTATTTCCTTGCCTACCGAGATGAACTAACAGGTCTTGCTTCTCGCCGTGCCCTTTACAATTTAGTGCTGTCACTGGGACGAAAGTACAGCGTTGCCATGCTCGATATCGATCACTTTAAAAAGTTTAATGACACCTATGGTCACGATGTTGGTGACCAAGTACTTAAATTAGTCGCCAGTAAAATCTCTCAAGTAAGAGGAGGTGGCAAAGCCTTCCGTTATGGCGGCGAAGAGTTCACCATCGTATTTGCTCGCAAAGATACCTCATCGATTTTGCACTTCCTTGAAGAGGTGCGAGAGATAATAGAGGACTACGACATAGCACTGCGCAATGAACAGCGTAAGCAGCAAACAAAAGCTAAACGAGGCAAGGCACCAAGCCAGAGTAAAACCGTTAATGTCACCATATCTATTGGTGTGTCAGAACATCAACATGGTGAGACTTTCGAACAAACGCTGAAGAAAGCAGATCAAGCGCTGTATCGGGCCAAGAAAAAAGGTCGTAATCAGGTGTGTGTTTAACTAAATCCTAAACTCAAACCGACTGTAGTAAACCTATAGTATTAACTTAGTGTCTATGAACACAATTCAATTGTCATAAAAATCAACCTATTATTAAATCAATGTCTATTTACGAGGCCTGACATCAACACAAGACATGGATGAATGATGAACAACTTAATTAGCCAAGCTGCTGCACTAGGGGAAAAAATCAACCTAATAACACAGGGAGCAGCTTACAATGAATCAGACTTCTCAAAAATTGCTTTTTCTGAACTAGAAAAGTCAAATATTAAATATGATATCAACGGCAACGAGCTGTTAGCGTACCAGCTTAATGACCTGTCCAGATTGGCACATAATAAAGAAAACTTTAGTGACTTCCCTATTATCTTGTTTAAAAATGATGATTTCATCATTCAAGCTCTGCATTGGTACGAAGCTTCTACCAGCATTCACGACCACCGCTTTGATGGTGCATTCAAGGTGCTCAAGGGATCGAGCATCGAGACTACATATGACTTTGAAACTAGCGACGATAGTTCGAGTCGCACCCAAAGTGGCACCTTAGTCAAACGACGGATACGTCACCTTCAGGTAGGGGATACTTGCGAAATAAACGGCGGTAACAGATACATACACTCACTGTTCCATATCGAGTCACCCTCGATCACACTTATTATCCGCACCCATAGTAAGGATTGTTACCCAGCGCAAAGAGACTACCATGCTCCTTCGCTGTCCTCTGAGTGTTTTTACCAAATAGCGGAAACGAATAAACTCGCTGCTATTATTAATTCTGACGCTGGACGCCTGTTTTCTTTCAACAAAGAATTCTACCAACAGCTATTTGTGGATCTTGAAAAGTTCCAACTTATTCGGCTTATCCCCATGTTGGTGAAAAAGAATGATAACTTAATCAAAGAGGTGTTGATCAATAAATATGGCGAGCATGAAGCTGCAGAAATAATAAAAGTGACTGAACTCGCGCACTGCAGACGACAGCTTAACTTTTTAAGAAGAGGCATCACCGACTATGAATCTAGACTCATTATCGCAGTGATGATTAACTCCTCAACACGCGCAGAAACGGTACAGTTGTTGAAAGACGTGTTGCCAAATGCGGTGTTCGAAGACGAGATATCTAAAGTTATCGAGTATATGGTAAAACATCGTTGGGTCCCTATCACCATTGAAGGGGATTCAATCGCCGATATCATTACTGCAGCCGTCTCGGCCACCACTATTGACGAATACTTCACACTGTTAGTTGAAGACTTTGGCACAGAGGCTATCGAAACAGGTCGCAAAATGTTGGAAAAAGCTTGGCATCAGCTCACAACGGACAAAACGATCAGTCTGCTTTGGGAGCAATAAACCAGACAACTAGCTTTTATACTGACTAGCCTAATACCAGTCAGTATAAAAGTAATTGCTCACATAAAATGGACTCTGCATGAGTCGATTTCAGTAGAAGTAACCAGCCCAAAATTCTCTTTGATTAGCCAACTTTAGCCGTAGTAATTGCAGACGCATTGACTCATATACCCGTGCTACCTGAAGATGCAGGATTCAGTGGGAGTTTAGTGGGCTTTAATCAAGGCAT
>NZ_JBFRMK010000121.1:0-7708 GCF_041470405.1 Shewanella sp. 10N.286.45.A1 | reverse complement strand
ACGCTATAGTTAATTTAATTCTACTATTAAAGAATTGGTTGCGGGAGCTGGATTTGAACCAACGACCTTCGGGTTATGAGCCCGACGAGCTACCATACTGCTCCATCCCGCGTCCGGATGTTTCTAAATGAAACTTAGTATTTGAATTCAACTAATAAGAATTGGTACAACCGAGTGGATTCGAACCACCGACCCCTACCATGTCAAGGTAGTGCTCTAACCAACTGAGCTACGGTTGTATTTTTACATTTGCAAACAAACAGTTTGGTACAACCGAGTGGATTCGAACCACCGACCCCTACCATGTCAAGGTAGTGCTCTAACCAACTGAGCTACGGTTGTATTGGTTGCGGGAGCTGGATTTGAACCAACGACCTTCGGGTTATGAGCCCGACGAGCTACCATACTGCTCCATCCCGCGACTGTTTATATTGCCTGTTCTGTTGGCTGATGCCTTGGAACGAGCGCTATAGTACGGTCGATGCGGGATTGGTGCAAGTAAAAAAACACTCTTTTGCGCTAAATGCTGTTTTGATGCACAACTTGACTGCTGTTTAAGCATTTTTGCACTTAAACAGCGTAAATAAATTACATTGAAGAAAGTTTTACGCCGTTTTTCTGGATATACCTCAGTCGCATAGCAAACAATATTGCTGCAGCTGTTAGGCCTGCTATTAGTCCTATCCAAAATCCTTGCGCACCCATAGCTGGCACTATGAGGTCAGTTCTAGCCAATGTATAGCCAAGTGTCATGCCGACGCCCCAATAAGCAACTAAGGTAATATAAAAAGCACTTCTAGTATCTTTATAACCACGTAATGCACCCGCCGTTACAACCTGTACTGCATCGGACAGCTGGTAGATAGCAGCAAAGAGCATCAAACTAACAGCTAAAGTGATAACTTCAGGATCATCATTATAGAGTAACGCAATCTCTTGCCTGAACAGCACAGTAATTACAGCGGTAAATACAGCGAGAGAAAAAGAGATGATTAGCCCTAATCGCGTGATCATCGCTGAGATCTCTGGCTTATCTTGTCCAAGGTAGTAGCCCACACGAATTGACACTGCTATACCAATAGATAGTGGCAGCATAAATACAATTGACGAAAAATTAAGAGCAATTTGATGGCCCGCTACAACCGTCGCGCCTAGTGGGGCGAGCAGAAGCGCAATAATGGCGAATAAGCTTACTTCGAAAAAAAGCGCCATCGCGATAGGAAATCCATGCTTTGTCATATCAACCATGATTTTTAAGTCAGGTAAATGAAATGACTTGAAGAGCGCGAGTTCTTTAAATTTTGCGTTGAACTGCATGTAAATAATCATTGCGATAAACATTGCCCAGAAAACTAATGCGGTTGCAATGCCACAACCGGCGCCTCCCATAGCTGGTACGCCAAAGTGACCGTATATAAAGATGTAGTTAGCGGGAATATTAACGGCTAAACCAACAAAACCGATGACCATTGTCGGTAATGTGTATGAGATCCCTTCGCTACAACCGCGAAGTACTTGGTAGAGAACAAATGCTGGAACTCCCCACATAAAGCCATCAAGGTAGCCAACGCTTAACGCGGCGAGTTCAGGTTCTAAATTCATGAGTGCTAGAATATTGTCTGCAAGTGAGAGAAAGAACATCACACCTGCGCTGCCTATTATGGCAATATATCCAGCTTGAAATGCTAACGGTTGTATAGCCTTTTGATTTTCAGCACCATGATGATGTGCAAATACAGGCGTAAACGCCATAAGTAGCCCCTGTACAAATAACAGTGCAGGCAGCCAAAGACTGGAGCCAATAGCAACAGCAGCCATATCTACGGCACTAACACGACCTGCCATTACAGTGTCGATAAAACCCATCATGGTCTGGGTAACTTGGGCAATTAGTACTGGTAGTGCTAATTGAATTAAGCGTTTGGCCTGAAAGCCAGAGTGGTTCATTGAGTGAGCCCTTAATACATACGAGAGATAAAATGTTTACAGGTATAGTTCAAGCAACATGTGAAGTGTTAGCGATTGATAAAAAACCGGGGTTAAATACATTACAAATCGCTATTGGACCGGATTTGCGCGAGGGACTTTCACTAGGGGCAAGTGTCGCAAATAACGGTGTTTGTTTAACAGTTACAAGAATTGAAGATGATAGGGTGTTTTTTGATGTAATGGAAGAGACCCTCAAACTTACTAACCTAGTAAATCTGAGATCTGGATCACAGGTTAACATCGAACGTTCATTAACGTTTGGTAGTGAGATTGGTGGCCATATTTTATCTGGACATGTTCATACCCAAGCTGAGCTGAAATCAATCAGTAAAACAGATAAGCATTATGACATTTGCTTGTCTGTTGAGCCTAAATGGATGAACTATATTCTTTATAAAGGTTTCGTCGGCGTAAATGGTTGTAGCTTGACGGTTGGTGAAGTCACTGACACTAGTTTTATGCTGCATCTTATCCCTGAAACGCTGAAGTTAACCAACTTAGATAAATATGAAGTAGGAGAAAACTTTAATATAGAAATAGACAGTCAAACACAGGCGATAGTCGATACCGTTGAAAGGGTGTTAGCTAAGCGTTTTGGTGACTAGCTAGTCGGACCATCTAGCTTGCTTTTTTTGAAGTTAATGCTTTTGGCATAAGCTGTGAGAGATGGTAATTAACGGGCTGTGCCATAATATCTAACGTAGCGATAAAGCACTGAAGCGAGGCCGAATAGCCGCGCTTCTTAGCTATTATAAAGGTGTTTTATCGCATTGTTAGAACGGCTAAACATCATAGCTACTGCCTTGTCAAAATAGCCCATCGATTGTGACAAAAAAGCATCAAACAGCCTCTAGTAAATCTGTTCGTCATCAGAGTCGATATAAAGCTCTACTTTCAAACGTGATTCATCAATGTGCATCCGCATATGAATCGGATTGCAACATACTCGGCAATCTTCATAATAATCTTGATCGCCAGCTGTTGCGTCGATATTAAGGTGTTGATGATGTCCACAATGTGGGCATGAAATGGTTTTATTAATAAATCGCATATTAAGCTCCGATAAATCCGACTGCGCTTCGCCCTCCATCTACCGCGATAATCTGTCCAGAGATATAAGGGGCGCTCACCAAATGAGATACCAGTTTAGCTATATCCTCTGCTTGACCGAGTTTTGCTAAAGGGATCTCTGCTAAGACATGCTGTTGAGAATTATCATCTGATTGTTCTGGCCAAAGTATCGCCCCTGGTGCAATTCCATTAACACGGATGTCAGGAGCGAGCTCTTGTGCCAGCGAAAGCGTTGCCATCTCAAGTGCTGCCTTTGATATAGAGTATAGCCCATGATCTTTTAGTGGGCGCTTAGCATGAATATCAATTAAATTGATGATACAGCCGCTATGTTCTTTGAGAGAAGGTGCTAATTGCTCGGCGAGTAAATAGGGCGCCAGTAAGTTTGTAGCAAGCAGTTGTTGCGCTTTTTTATAGTCGGTATTACCTAATGGGGTAGGATAAAATTCAGCGGCATTATTTATTAATATACTGATAGGCAAAGATTGGCATTTTAGCGATGCTATTAAATGTTCTAGCTCAAATTGATTGTTTAGTTCGGCCTGCATTATTTGCGCAGAATTAGGCCTAATGTCGTTCAGTTCAGATTGTAATGTTATGGCTTCAGTACAGGACTTGCTGTAGTGAACAATGATGTTAAACCCATCAGAATGTAACTGTTTAGCTATACTGTTGCCAATGCGTTTTGCCGCGCCAGTGATGAGTGCCCATTTGTTCATTATGTGATCCCATAAAATGAGTAGTATATTTAGAGTTATTATCGCCTTATAAATGTGCTCCATACAATTAATAGTTAATTAGCCATCAAAAATACTAGCATCGATTAATCTGCAGCGATAAAGCTTGGTTTTTCTGTTAGCAAATTAGTGGTACGTTTTTGTCCAGTCTTAAACGCTATATCAAGTGTCGTATCGGTAATACTTGTATCTACTTGCTGTGCCAGTATCGCCATGCTGATATCGAGTTGCTGTTGTAGTTCCATCAATAGTGTTGTTTTTTCAACTATGGCCACTTCTATTGTTTCCTGTTGATTAGCTTCAGCACTAATAGTGGAAAGTGCCGCTGTTAATATTATTACGTTTATCATACTGTCCTCCTTGATTAGACGCGGATAGATTAGCGTTAAGTGATGATATTTATGTGACAATTAGCTACTATTTTCTATTGTCTCTTATGACCTTTTCTCATTATTTGAATTAGAAAAACTAATATAGAGTTAAAACTTGCATCAACTGGGCGCTATCCCTTAGAATTACGCCCTTACGCGTTGGAAAACATAGACTCCTGTACGGTCTTGTCCCAGTGGCGTTATAACTCTTATTTATTAAACCCAAGTGGCCCTACGTGGGGGTCACCACTGGAAAAGGAACAATCATGCCTGTAATTACACTTCCTGATGGAAGCAAACGTGAGTTTGCTCAACCCGTTTCAACTTTAGATGTTGCTGCTGATATTGGTCCCGGCCTTGCGAAAGCTTGTATTGCTGGACGTGTTAATGGTGAGCTAAAAGATGCTTGCGATATCATTGATACCGATTCTGAACTGTCTATCATCACAGCTAAAGATGAAGAGGGTGTAGAGATCCTTCGCCACTCTTGTGCACATTTGCTTGGTCATGCTTTTAAGCAACTTTGGCCTGAAGCTAAAATGGCGATTGGTCCAGTTATCGATAACGGTTTTTACTATGACATCGACTTAGATCATAAATTAACCCAGGAAGATATTGATGCGCTGCAAAAGCGCATGACTCAACTTGCTAAAACTAACTATGCAGTCGATAAGCGTGTAGTTAGCTGGCAAGAAGCGCGTGATACCTTTGAAGCTCGCGGTGAGAGCTACAAAATTGAAATTCTTGATGAGAATATTAGTAAAGATGCGACTCCAGCGCTTTACCACCATGAAGAATATGTCGACATGTGTCGCGGTCCACACGTTCCCAACATGAAGTTTTGCCAAAACTTTAAGTTAATGAGCGTTGCGGGTGCATACTGGCGTGGTAATTCTGATAACAAAATGCTGCAACGTATATACGGTACAGCTTGGGCAGATAAGAAAGCATTGAAAGTGCACCTTAACCGCCTAGAAGAAGCTGCTAAGCGTGATCACCGTAAAATTGGTAAGCAACTAGACTTGTACCATATGCAAGAAGAAGCACCTGGCATGGTGTTTTGGCATAATGATGGTTGGAGCTTATTCCTAGAACTCGAGAAGTTCATTCGTCAAAAGCTTGGCCAATATACTTATCAAGAAGTTAAAGGTCCATTAATGATGGACCGTGTGTTGTGGGAACGCTCAGGGCACTGGGATAAGTACGCTGACGGTATGTTCACAACTAATTCAGAAAGTCGTGAATATGCGATTAAGCCTATGAACTGTCCTGGACACGTTCAAATCTTCAACCAAGGCCTTAAGTCTTACCGAGACCTACCGTTACGCATGGCTGAATTTGGTTGCTGTCATCGTAACGAGCCGTCAGGTTCATTACATGGCTTGATGCGCGTTCGTGGTTTTACTCAAGATGATGCACATGTCTTCTGTACTGAAGAGCAAGTTCAGCAGGAAGTGAGTGCATGTATTCAAATGGTGTATGACACATACGAAACATTTGGATTCAAGAATATCGTGGTTAAGCTTTCAACTCGCCCTGAGAAACGTATCGGCGATGACGATATGTGGGACCGAGCAGAAGAAGCATTGAAGCAAGCGCTGAAATCTAACGATATAGAGTTTGAAATTCTTCCAGGTGAGGGCGCATTCTACGGACCTAAGATTGAATTCACACTTCATGATTGTTTAGATCGTGCATGGCAGTGTGGTACGGTACAATTAGATTACGCATTACCAGGTCGTTTAGGTGCAACTTATGTGGCTGAAGACAATAGTCGTCAGACGCCAGTAATGATCCACCGCGCGATATTAGGTTCTTTAGAGCGCTTCTTGGGTATTCTTATCGAAGAGTACGCCGGAAAATTCCCAACTTGGTTAGCTCCACAACAAGTTGTTGTGATGAATATTACCGATAAACAGTCTGATTATGTGGACGAAGTCGTTAATTTATTCAAAGAACATGGAATTCGTGCAACTAAAGACTTGAGGAATGAGAAAATAGGCTTTAAAATACGCGAGCACACGTTAAGGCGTGTACCTTATTTATTGGTCGTTGGTGATCAAGAAATGGAAAATAAGGAAGTAGCGGTGCGCACCCGAGATGGTGTTGACTTAGGTAAGATGCAAATCCAAGAATTTGCTACTAAGCTCAAGAATGAAATTTCGCTCCGTAGTCTCAATTTGTTGGAGGATTAGGTCATAAAGATCAAAAAAACAGCAGGGCGCCAGGCGGCCCCGAATAGAATAAACGAGCTCATCACTGGTGTATCAGAAGTCCGTCTTAACGGTCTTGACGGTGAGCAATTAGGTATCATGACTATTAGAGAAGCACAGGAAGTTGCTGATGAAGCAGGTGTCGATCTAGTAGAAATTAGTCCTAATGCCGAGCCGCCGGTTTGCCGTGTAATGGACTACGGTAAGTTCCTTTTTGATAAAGCGAAAGCTCAAAAGGAACAAAAAAAGAAGCAGAAAATTGTACAGGTGAAGGAAATAAAATTCCGTCCCGGTACAGATGAAAACGACTACCAGGTAAAACTACGCAACCTGACTCGTTTTCTAGAAGACGGCGACAAAGCGAAAGTAACGCTTCGTTTCCGTGGTCGTGAGATGGCTCACCAAAGCCTAGGTATGGATCTTTTGAACCGTATCAAAGCTGATTTGGAAGCAATTGCAGTCGTGGAGTCTTTCCCTAAAATGGAAGGTCGTCAAGCTGTCATGGTTCTTGCGCCGAAAAAGAAATAGTAAGGCAACCATAAAAGTAGCAGGGGTCTGTTAAGGTCTCTGCTCGCCTTGCGTTTTATTAATTGTCCCAATGCGGAGTTTTAGCAATGCCTAAAATGAAAACAGACAAGGGTGTAGCGAAGCGTTTTAAGAAAACTGCTAATGGTTTCAAACGCAAGCAAGCCCATTTACGTCATATTTTGACCAAGAAGAGCACTAAGCGTAAACGTCACTTACGTGCAAAATGTCAAGTAGCTAAGTCTGATGTGCCAGCAATTGCACGTCAACTACCATACGCTTAATTAAAGGAGCAATGAACAATGCCTAGAGTTAAGCGTGGTGTAACCGCTCGTGCTCGTCACAAGAAAGTACTTAAATTAGCCAAAGGTTATTACGGAGCTCGCTCTCGTACTTACCGTGTTGCTGTTCAAGCAGTAACTAAAGCTGGTCAATATGCTTACCGTGACCGTCGTCAGAAGAAACGTCAATTCCGTCAACTTTGGATTGCACGTATCAATGCGGCTTCTCGTCAAAATGGTCTGTCTTACAGCCGTTTCATTAATGGTTTGAAAAAAGCCTCTATTGAAATCGATCGTAAGATCCTGGCTGACATCGCTGTTTTTGATAAAGTTGTATTTACAACTTTAGTAGAAAAAGCAAAAGAAGCTTTAGCTAAGTAATTAGCTTTGATTCTTGTAAAAAGGGAGCCTTTGGGCTCCCTTTTTTGTATCTGAAATCTGTATGTTAGAACAAAAATGCAATCATTAATGTCTTGGTTTCAGACATAAAAAAAGCAGGCTTAACGCCTAATGCCGTTCAC
>NZ_JBFRMK010000120.1:5793-6762 GCF_041470405.1 Shewanella sp. 10N.286.45.A1 | reverse complement strand
TAATGCAATTGGTATAACTAGAAATATAAATCTAACTCCCTACAAATAGGAACACAAATGGCTAAAGTTGCATTTATCGGTTTAGGTGTCATGGGTTATCCCATGGCGGGGCATCTCGTAAAGAATGGTCACGAAGTAACGGTATATAACCGAACCGAAGCTAAAGCTAAGGCTTGGAGCGAAGAGTTTTCAGCACAATATTGCTTAACGCCTAAGGCGGCCGCTCAGGGGAAAGATATTGTCTTTGTTTGTGTTGGCAATGATGACGATTTGAGGCAAGTCACATTGACTGAAGATGGCGCACTGGCGGGTATGAGTGCTGGTGCTATTTTGGTTGATCATACGACTGCGTCTGCTGATGTTGCTAGAGAGATAGGTGCTGCCGCTAGTGATCTAAAAATCGATTTTATTGATGCGCCAGTTTCGGGTGGTCAAGCCGGAGCTGAAAACGGTGTGTTGACCGTGATGGCTGGCGGTAATGCCGATGTGTTCGCTCAAGCGAAACCTGTTATCGACTCTTACGCTCGTTGCGCTGAGCTTCTGGGTGATATAGGGGCAGGGCAGTTAACCAAAATGGTTAATCAAATCTGTATCGCAGGAGTTGTTCAAGGGTTGTCTGAAGGGCTGCATTTTGCACGCAGTGCAGGGCTTGATGGTGAAAAAGTGGTTGAAGTGATCAGCAAAGGGGCTGCGCAATCATGGCAGATGGAAAATCGCTATCAAACAATGTGGCAGGGCGAATACAATTTCGGTTTTGCTATCGACTGGATGCGTAAAGACTTAGGTATTGCGCTAGAGGAAGCACGCCGCAATGGTTCACATCTTCCGCTAACAGCTTTGGTCGATCAATTCTATTCAGAAGTGCAAGCGATGGGTGGAAATCGTTGGGACACTTCCAGCTTATTGGCAAAGCTAGAGAAGAATAGAAGCTAGATTTTAGCTTGATATAAAAAATGGACTGCCTAGGCA
>NZ_JBFRMK010000120.1:0-5040 GCF_041470405.1 Shewanella sp. 10N.286.45.A1 | reverse complement strand
GGACTGCCTAGGCAGTCCATTTTCAGTTGTAAACTTAATTAAATAATTATTCAGGTTCTACAACGATATGTTCGAGTTCAATCGCAGCAACGGCATGTAATGCATCCATAGTCGCACCCACTAAAGAAACAATACCTTTTGAGGATTCGATTAACACAGCGCGGTTTATCTCACTGAAATCACGGTTGTGGCGAGCCATATTGGATAATGCCATCTGCATCGGTAACATTGATGGATTAAACGCTGCATTTTCAGCGTAACGGCCGGAGAAGGTCAGGCCATCTTTAGTCTCTAATACTACTGCCGCATAGTTCTTAGTGTAAGGCGCGTAGCTCAGCCCTGCATGATCGACAGCTTCAATTATCATCGGATCAGAGCTATCAAGAGTCAGCTCATGCTGCTGTTTGGTTAGCAATGGCTCTGTGATATTCAGATCTGTAGGGCCAAAGGCATAGGGCAGGTAATGAGAAAGTGGTTGAGTTTTTTGCTCTGGAAGGTGGATGTTCACCTTTTGGCCTTCAACCAGCTCATTCATAAATTGGCGACAGTGGCCACATGGTGAAAAGTTAACGATGACATCTTCAATCTGACGTTCGCCACTTAACCAAGCATGGCTAATTGCACTTTGCTCAGCATGAACTGAATGAAACAGAGCTTCACCGGCAAGTTCAAGGTTGGCTCCCATGTAGATATCACCACTTTTGCCTTTAGCAATGGCGCCTACATAAAATTCACTGATAGGTACCCTTGCAAGGGCTGCAGCTATTGGTAGCAATGCCAGTAACAAATCTTGCTCGGTTAACTGTGATGCCGTTTTAAGCTCTTCAATTTGCTGTGCATCAAGATGCCCGGCAAAGTCTTTATCTAGCATAGGCACGACAGCCTTCGCTAAAGCTTCTGGTAAATTAGCTATGCTTTTTAGAAAACGGTCTTGCATATGCTACTTCCTTTTATTTAACGCTAATGAAATATCATTCTAGTAAGCTTGTTACATATAGAATGCGACAGAGATCGCACTTTATCACCTGAAAACCCTAAATGCTTCTAAGATAATGACATAAAGCTTGGAGTAATTTTTGTTTTGATTCATTTTGCTCTGTTTCTTCAATGATGTTTTCCAATCTGATCATGTAATCAGGATCATTGAGTCTTGGTTGGCAAAATTCTCGCCAGCGCAATAGCTCAGAGTCATTTAACGTTTCTGGGTAATTACGAGCACGATACCTAAATAGCATCTCAGGTAGGCGTTCATCATCAAAGGTTAATTCTAATGCCGCTAAGTTGATTGGCTTAGTATTGCGGATCATCTCCATCTTTGCTTTATCAGCATGGCTAAAGAAACCACCACTGTAGAGCTGAAGATCGGGATCGGTTATTTCACGATCAGATTGCAGATCAAACACGGCGACCAGCTTTTCCCTAATTTCAGGGTGCTGTCTAAGCTTTTTATATTGTTCTCTGGCAAATGCTTTATCGATATCTAATCGAGCAGCATTGTCATCGGTGAGTGTTTTAGCGCCAGCAAGGAATGGACTCTTATTGATATGGATCTGCTTTAAACCGATAGGTAGTTCATCTTCCGCTAAATCATCACGCCGTGTATACATGCGTTCACGGATCTGCTCCGCAGTTAGCTCTATTAATGGCGTGACGTCCATCGCTAAGTTAACGCAGATAACCGCATTCTTATTGGTGGAGTGATATGCCAGCGGGGCTATTAGCGTAGTACAACCATTTAAGGCACTAATTTTAGAACTGACATGCACTAAAGGCTTCATCTCTAACACATCGATTAACTTAGACACTTCTTGCTTTTTGCGTAAGCTAAAGTAGTAATCGAACAGTTTAGGTTGTACTGATTTTATCAGTTTTGCCATGCCAATCGTGGCATAAACATCTGACATCGCATCATGGGCTTTTTCATGGCTCAGGCCATTAGCAACAGTCAATTGTTCTAACTTAAAACTTGGCGAACCGTCTTCTTTCTGTGGCCAATTGATGCCATCAGGTCTGAAAGCATAACAAGCTCTGACCAAATCGATAATGTCCCAGCGACTATTACCGTTTTGCCACTCTCTTGCATAGGGGTCAAAAAAGTTACGATAAAAGCCATAGCGAGAGACTTCGTCATCAAAGCGAATAGAGTTGTAACCGACCACGCAGGTATTTTCTTGGCTAAACTGCTGATGCACTTTCGCCATAAATTCGGCTTCGGGGGTCCCTTTTTGATTCGCTAATTGCGGAGTGATCCCGGTAATCAAAATAGCTTCTGGCGAAGGGAGATAGTCGTTTGCCAGTTTACAATAAAAAGTCACTGGCTCATCTATGATATTGAGTTCCATATCCGTTCTAACGCCAGCAAATTGCGATGGTCTGTCTTTTGCTGGGTTTGCGCCGAATGTCTCATAATCGTGCCAGAAGAGGGTGTTTTGTTTTTTCGAAGGCATAAAATAGTGGCTATCAACTTCTATTAAGTGGATTCATCATAGCACCGTGTTAGCGTGATTGTCTTAACTTCAGCATTAGAGTGCTTTACTTGGTTGAATTAACGTCAGTTTGATAACTAGCACCGAAAAGTTAAAGCAAGTACAATATGCGTTGGTCTATGAGGTGCTGTATGTTTGAACCGCTGTTAATCCAACCGCAAATTATCGAAATTAGTCATCACTCTAAATTAGTCTTTTCTCTTTCCAAACAATTTGGCGACTTTAGTGCGCTGCAATTGCAGTCGGGTCCGATAGTCGAAGTTGTGGTTGTGGCGGTTTCTGCAGCAAAAGCATCGCTGATGGTTAGAATTCATCCTTACTTGTCATTATCGGTTTGTGAGCTAGATGGTGCGGTTGAAGCGAGAGATTGCCTTACTCGTTCTGTTGGCCAGGGTTGGAGACTGTTTTCAGCTTTAGGGACTTCGCCCAAACTTTGCGCTGCGCAACTTGGAGCAGGGTTAACGGTTGCCGTTAATTTTAGCGATATGTGCCGTTTTAATATTGTTGAGGCAGTGAAGTGGAATCTTGTGGCTTTGGAAGCCGATTTTAGAATTGGACATATTGCTAAAGAGATCTTGTTAGCCAAGCATATCATTGCTCGCTCGGTAGATGTTGAGCATAACGCTGAAAGTCTGTTGGTTGAAATTAGCGAATTGGAAAGTGTTCGATTTGAGCTCACTCGAGCGAGTAAAGAGGGGTATCAACAAGAATTCAGTAAACTTGATGCCGAACTCGTTAGAAAAAGACAATTATTGACCCGTCAATATTCTCAGTTATCGGAACGACCAAGTTTAAGCCAGCCTGCTAATCAATCTATGGAGCAGGAACAGCTAATTAGGCAGCTGGCGTATTATCAATTGCTCGCCCCAATTGAATTGAATGAGATAGTAGAACAACTTATGGCAGACGGAACAAACGGTTCCTTTGCATTGGAGAATGAACAATGATTTACCGTTGCCCTATATGTGAACAAGCATTAACTCTACAAGACAAAACGTGGTTTTGTGCATCGAATCATCGATTCGATAGGGCAAAAGAGGGTTATGTAAACTTATTGCCAGTGCAAAAGAAAAAATCCAACGATCCTGGTGATAATAAAGAGATGATGTTTGCTCGAAGAGAGTTTCTCAATAAAGGTTACTATCAGGCGCTCAGTGATAATGTTAATCAACTGGCTAAAACCTATCTAAATGAAGCTCAGTATGGACTGGATATTGGTTGTGGAGAGGGGTATTACTCAAGTCGTTTAGCAAAAGAGTTGGGTGATGATTTTTCTTTGTTTGGGTTAGATATTAGTAAGTCTGCACTTAAATATGCAGCAAAGCGCTATCCTGATATTGCCTTCAGTGTCGCGAGTTCCTTTGATATGCCGTACGCTGATGATAGCTTCGACTTTATGTTAAGGATCTACGCGCCGTCGTTAGAGACTGAACTTAAACGAGTGATAAAGCCTGGTGGAATACTCATTACCGTGTGTGCAGGCCCAAGACACCATTTCGCTTTAAAAGAGCTGATTTATGAATCACCAAAAGAACATACGCAAGACGCTTCCAGCATTGAAGGCTTTGAGCTCATTGACCAAAAGCGACTGGAAAGTACACTACATTTGTCAGACGAAAATGATATTCGCCATTTTTTACAGATGACACCCTATAACTGGAAGCTAACCGATGAACAAAAACAAACGTTATCGACGACTGGCTTTGAGTGTGAACTTGATTTCAAAATAGAGGTCTTTAGGGCGAAATAGCCGTAGTGGTCATGCATGTGATGGTTTTTTAAAGCCTTTGTTAAGTCGGTTTATTTGGGTTGTATAAATTATTTTATCACTAAATCTACAACCGACAGATATATAAGCAAAAATACTAAAAATAATGTCTAGAATGTGTGTTGACATCTCCTGAGAATGGTTTATAGTGTTTGCAGCTTGAAGGTTAGGGCTTATTTTTATGTGTTCAATACGACAATGTTCGTCCTGTTAACATTAAGTAAACCGGCATTTTCCAGCTTTACCGCCGTTAAGGCTTTAATTTATATTTACAGGATTCAATATTATGTCTCAAGTTACTGGCGTTGTTAAGTGGTTCAACTCTGATAAAGGTTTCGGATTTATCGAGCAAGAGTCTGGCCCAGATGTATTCGTACACTTCCGCGCTATCAACTCTGACGGTTTCAAAACTCTTGACGAAGGTCAAAAAGTTCAGTTTACTGTTACTCAAGGTCAAAAAGGCCCACAAGCTGAGAACGTAACTGTAGTTTAAGTTACCAGCTTGATTAGCATCTAGCTAATCGCAAAAAGATTTCGAAGAGCCGTAGTTTACTACGGCTCTTTTTTCTTTGTGTCTTTTTTATAGCTTGTTACTCTTCAAGTTTGCTCTACGCGGTTTATTTAACAACCTCTGCTAAACACTCTTCCAGCGACGTTTCTAACCTCTTTATTCGTCCTCGTTTCAGTTTCTTCCTTGCCGGGCTTATAACACCTTTAGCCAATAGGGCTACATAGCTGTTAAAACACCACTTATACCAATCAGCATAAGAAGTTGATCTACTCAGA
>NZ_JBFRMK010000119.1:0-29924 GCF_041470405.1 Shewanella sp. 10N.286.45.A1 | reverse complement strand
GGATAGCTTAGGGCGTGATAGCTGCTAATAGTCGATTAAATCGTTGTTAAGATTTTATCGACTATCGCCTTATTGGCTGCTGGAAACTCAAAGTTAATTAAATCTTGCTTGGCAACCCACTTTACAGCTTGGCCCTCTAGCCCTTTTGCAGTACCAGAGAAATCCTTGACCCAGTGGATATCAAGTATCACCTTTTTGTCACCGTAATCGTGGTGGATCTCCATCATCGGCGTGGTGCTAAGTACATCTAGATCCACCTCCTCTTTAAGCTCCCTGATAAGGGCTTGTGAAGTGGTTTCAGCCAATTCCACTTTACCGCCTGGAAACTCCCATTTACCACCTTGATGCAAGTGTTCATGGCGCTTTGCTAGTAAAATCTGTTGGGTGCTATTCTCAATAACACCTACTGCGACATGTACTTGTTTGCTCATTGTTTTTTATCGTCCATAGAGCCGTCATCGATAAAAAAGTCCGCTTCATCATAACCGAGTTGATCTAACATCTCTGGATCGAATTCAGGTTTAACCGGAATAGCGTTCTTCTCTGCGGCCCAATCACCCAGATCGATTAGCTTGCAGCGGTCACTGCAAAAAGGTTTGAATTTAGAGGTATCATCCCAAGTAACTTCGGTTTGGCAGGTCGGGCATTTTACAGTAAGAGGCATAATTGATTTAGCTAGTGCTTGAGTGACAGTGGCACGATATTAGCGTTTTTAAGGGCAGGTTGCCAACTCAAACTGAATCGATTGGTCTGAATGTTTCTGCTTATCAAATTGTACAAAGTGAATTGCATAACGGTTTTTATGACCGCTAATCGTGGGATAACAACCTTGCTCCGGCGTGAGTTTTACACGGATAAGTGATAGCGCTTGTTCGCTGTTTCCCTGATAAAAACCTGTAGCGGCTTGGTGTTTTGTGTACTCAGTAGTTTGGCGTCTCAGATCGAGTAACAGATTAATGGGTGATAGTAAGCAAGCAAACTGACTCATCCATTCCAGGTATTCTGCTTGGCGAACCTCCCATGATTTTGCCAACCAAAAATGCAGTTGTGGTAGGTCAAAATTGCAACTTGCGCCGGGCATATTAAAGCGTTGTCTAAGGGCTGTAAGAAAGCGGTCTTGTTTTATCAGTTGTCCCGGACGTTCTGAGACCTGCAGGACTTCTCTGGCGACACTGAGTTTGGTGATATAAGTTTCCACTTCTTCACTATTCATTGTCGGGAGAGATTGCAATTTAGAGAGTGCAAATAATTGCTTGTCTAAATCTTTCAGTACCTCACCACGGTAATCGCAGCGATCAGTGAGCTCACACAAGGAAAATAATGGGTAAAAACAGCGGTGCTGGTGATCGTGATCTAGGTTAGCCTGTAATTGCTCAGCCAAATACTCTAGCCTTAAATAGCTACGTATTTTTTCATTGAGCGGTTGTTCATAGATTAAATCAGTCATGGCGTTACTTAAATGTTACCGCATATCTTCAAATAAAGTGAATTTAGTGCGTCTACCTTGCACTTCAACGCCGATATCTCTCCTTGATTGTCTATGACATCATCAGCTTTTGACAGTTTCTCGGCGCGTGTGGCCTGACTGCCTATTATATTTTGGACTTGCTTGGCTGAGACATCATCTCTTGCCATTGTTCTTTGTTGTTGTAGCTGTGGTGAAATATCAACCAAAAGCGTACGTTGTACTAACCTATCTAACCCATTCTCAAATAGCAAGGGCGCAACCATAATTACATAATTTGATTGAGCTTCTTTACAATTTTTCAGCATGGTTTCTCTAATTAACGGGTGCAGCAACCCATTCAACCATAAACGTTGTTCATCATTGTTAAAGATACGCTCTCTGAGCATTGAGCGATCTAAGTGTCCGTCGCTGAGCTGGATGTCTGCGCCGAAATGTTCAACGATAGCTGCTAAGCCTTCTGAACCTGGATTCACCACTTCGCGGGCGACGATGTCGGCATCGACTAACACCACGCCAAGATCTGCAAAAAGGTTGGCGACGGTGGTTTTACCGCTACCGATACCGCCGGTTAAGCCTACAATAAAGTCAGCCATAGCCCCTCAAAAGTAATTAATTTTAAACGCTGACAAGATCCTAGGTACTAGGATGTTCGTCGCTCGCTGCTAGGACAGACCACGTCCTGCTAGGAAATCAACAGCAAACACCATTTTGCTTTTGATTCTATGCATAGCTAGCACCTTCTTTTAAAGTAGGTCGGCATTTATGCTTTCGCTTTGCTAGTTTTCAGCGTAAGCGAAGCGTTCCGTAGTGACAAAGTCACCTGTCGTAGGCCGTTTGCTTAACACTTTACCGCCTTTGCTAGAGCCTAGAAACTCTAATACCCAAGCCTAGAACCTAGAATTAAAGCGTCGATAAATACCATTGGGTGATCGACTCGCCCCATATCATGGCAATCCAGCCAGCAGCTGCAATATAAGGGCCAAAGGGAATAGGATTACCTTGGTTAAGCTTTTTAAATGCAATCAAAGTTATGCCGACAATAGCGCCGACCAGTGAAGATAGTAGAATGACCAAGGGTAATACTTGCCAGCCAAACCATGCGCCAAATACAGCTAGCAACTTAAAGTCGCCATAGCCCATGCCTTCCTTACCGGTTAGCAGCTTAAATGCCCAGAACACGCTCCAAAGGCTTAAGTAACCCGCCACAGCGCCTACAATCGCGTCTGACATCGACACAAATGTACCACTTAGATTTAAGATTAACCCTAACCATAAAAGTGGCAATGTAATTTGATCGGGCAATAACATCTCATCGAGATCAATACCTGTCAGCACCACTAAAGCAAAGGTTAAAATAGTGCTGAAGACAAACTCTGCAGTCGGGCCAAAATGCCAAGCAAGAAAAGCCACTAATGCGCCAGTGATAAGCTCTACTATTGGATAGCGCGCTGATACAGGGTTTTTACAAGCGGCACATCTGCCGCGTAGCATCAGCCAGCCAATAATCGGCAAGTTATGCATCGGCTTGATATTGGTTTTACACTTAGGGCAAGCTGAGCCTGGCACTACTAAGTTATACTTTTCGGGAAACTCATCGATTGGCGCGTTAAGTTGTTTCTCATTTTGCTCAAACACGGTTTTTTTATATTCAGCTAAGTAGTGGTTGCACTCTTGCTGCCAATCTCTTTTCATCATCACCGGTAAGCGGTGTACTACTACATTCAAAAAGCTGCCAATAACTGCAGCAAACACAAAGCTAAGGGAGACAAATAACCAAGGGTTCTGGTTAAATATAGTTATTAATTCAGTCATTATTTTTAATCTGTTATTTTTATAAAGGTGAACGTGGTATTAGCCACCTACAACATTACCTAGCTGGAAGATAGGCAGGTACATGGCGACAATTAGCCCACCGACTACCGTACCGATAACCACCATCATAATCGGTTCTATCAGGCTGGATAAGCCATCAACCGCATCATCAACTTGCATTTCGTAGATATTGGCCACTTTATTAAGCATATCATCCAGTGAACCTGACTCCTCGCCAATCATCACCATCTGGATCATCATGTCGGGAAATAGCCCTGTGGTGCGCATAGCGACATTCATCTGCATGCCCGACATCACTTCGGTGCGAATATTCAGCACCGCTTTTTTATATACTGCATTGCCTGATGCGCCTGCAGCAGACTCTAAGCCATCAATCAATGGTACACCTGCGGCAAAGGTAGTCGCCAAGGTGCGAGCAAATTTTGCCATCGCGCCTTTATGTAAAATTTCACCAATCAAAGGGATGTTTAGGATAAGTTTATCAATTTTATCGCGAAATAGCTGTGAGTTACGGTGTGCTCGTCTAAAGCTCCAAACAGCAGCAATAATGGCAATAACAAATAGATACCAAGAGGCTTGTAGCCAACGAGATAAGTTGACAACAATTTGAGTAAAAGCAGGCAGTTCTGCACCAAAACCTTGAAAAATAGATTCAAACTGTGGCACAACAAATAGCAGTAATAAGGCAGTCACAATAATAGCAACAATAACTACGGCGGCTGGATATAACATCGCCTTTTTGATTTTAGATTTTAGCGCTTCCGATTTTTCACGGTAAGTGGCAATGCGATCGAATACTGCATCTAGCGAGCCTGAATGCTCACCTGCAGCAACTAAGTCGACATATAGGTCATCAAAATAGAGTCGGTGGGGTCTTAATGCTTCCGATAACGGAATACCTGCTTGCACGTCATTAACAATCGTTGCCAGTAATTCTCGAACTTTCGGCTTTTCGTGGCCTTTACCTAATAGCTCTAAGGTTGTAACAATCGGCACCCCCGCTGCCAGCATAGTGGCTATTTGGCGAGTAACCATGGCGATATCCATGGGCTTGATTTTTTTCTCAGACTTAAACAGTGGTGTAGACTTTTTGCGAACATTTTTGGGGATAACGCCCTGAGCTTTTAGCTGGGCGCGAATTTCAGCGCTAGATGCACCTCTTAACTCGCCTGAGGTACGCCTGCCATCGCGACTGACACCCTTCCATTCATAGGTGACAACTTTAGGTTGATCTTTCTGCGTTTTCTTCTTGTCTCTAGCTTGCTTAGACTGTCTGGTTGCAATAGCCATCGGTGCCCTTGTTATTATTGTAAGCCACAGTTTTCACCTGTTCTAGAAGCTGGTTACACGATTGATCTCGGCAATACTGGTTACGCCTTGGGTAACTTTTAGTAAACCTGAATCTCTTAGATCTCGCATCCCTTGCACCTTGGCCTGCTTAAGAATTTGCAATGAATTACCGCCCTCCATAATGGTGCGGGCAATTTCATCGGACATCTTCATCACTTCATAGATACCAACACGCCCCTTGTAACCCGCAGTGCAGTGTTCACAGCCGACAGGCTTATAGGGCGTAATACCAGCATCTATTTGCTGCTGGCTAAAGCCAAGTTTTAGCAGCTCATCAGCGGGTATATCTTCTGGCGCTTTACAGTGTTGGCATAGACGCCTAGACAGGCGTTGAGCAATAATAAGGTTAACCGAGCTGGCAATGTTATACCCTGGAACGCCCATATTGATTAGACGAGTTAACGTCTCTGCAGCAGAGTTGGTATGCAAGGTCGATAATACTAAATGACCGGTTTGTGCCGCTTTAATAGCAATTTCGGCGGTTTCCAAGTCACGAATTTCACCGACCATTACCACATCAGGATCTTGGCGTAGAAAAGAGCGCAGCGCTGAGGCAAAAGTTAAACCGGCTTTAAGGTTAATATGTACTTGGTTAACACCTTCAAGGTTAATCTCAACCGGATCTTCAGCGGTAGAAATATTACGCTCGGCGGTGTTAAGAATATTAAGGCCGGTATAAAGCGATACCGTTTTACCAGAACCGGTAGGCCCAGTAACTAGAATCATCCCCTGTGGTTTGGCTAGCATCTCTTCATACATCAGCCTTTGATCATCTTCATAGCCAAGCTTTTCAATCCCCAGCTGCGCTGAAGATGAATCCAGAATACGCATCACTATTTTCTCGCCCCAAATGGTGGGCAAGGTGCTAACACGAAAATCGATGGATTTTGTACGGGACATCTTCATCTTGATGCGGCCATCTTGTGGAACTCTTCGTTCAGCAATATCAAGCTTGGACATCACTTTTAAGCGTGCTGATATACGGCCGGAAAGATTTACTGGCGGCTCTGAAACTTCTTGTAAGATACCGTCGATACGAAAACGAATGCGGTAGCGCTTTTCATAGGGCTCGAAATGGAGATCCGATGCGCCTTTACGAATAGCGTCGGTAAGAATTTTGTTTATATAGATGACGATTGGGGCGTCATCTTTACCATCACTGAGTTCTTCGTCACGTTTATCGGTATCGCTGACTTCAATGCCGGCGAGAGCTTCTTCATCGATAGCGCTTAAATCTAGAGCGGTAATATCCTCTTCAAGCACTGTCTCCAGCGCTTTGGTGAGCTTGTCATCTTCAACTAGAATCGCCTCGGCGTGCAAGCCAGCACTGAATTGAAAGTCTTCTAATGCAGCAATATTAGTAGGATCGGAGGTGGCAATATAAAGCCTATTACCACGCTTAAATAGTGGTAGGCACTTGTGTTTCTCAATCAGCTTTTTATTTAGGTATTCATCGGGAATAGCCGAAATATCAAATTCGTTGAGATCGAGTAGCGGTGTGCCATATTCTTCATAGCAAAGATCGGCAACTTCACGCGCTGAAAGCAGCTTAATAGACACTAAGGTGCGCACTAGAGACTGTTTGTGTTTTCGGGATTGGGCTATTGCTTGCGCCAACTGTTCTTCGCTAAGTAGTCCTTTGCGAATAAAAAGCGTTGATAATCCCAAATGTAGGCCAGTTGATGGCATAGGCGTTTCCGTTGCACACAAGTATCAAAATCATAACGTTTTTTATAGATTTTGTCATGATTGTTTTTATAAATAAAATTGCTGAAGTGACAGAAAAATGCTGTTCTGCAGGTCTAAATTAATTGTCATTAAAACAAGGTTTTAGTTTTATTTCCTATCCTTTTTTTTCTTCAAAGGGCAAAGTGCAGTTTTAGTGCCTTTAAATTGACGTTTTCTTTAGTTGAATGATTGAAATCAAATGAACTAATCTGGAGATTATTCAGTTAAAATTGAACTGATAACGATAGGTGCTAGTTAGTTATTATTACGCTAGTAAAGTCATCATTGATAATATTCATGTCGGGAGGTGGTAGGGTGTCGTTGAAAGTGTATTCTCTGATAGTGATTGCAGCTTTTACTTGTTTGTTCCTATTGGGGACAGTCTTTGCGATTAATCTTATTCACACTGTAAATATTGACAATGAATATGACTTAAAACGATTTATTGTGGTTGGTTTTATAAGCTTTTTTTCACTCTTCTTACTCACAATTAAAGAAGTTCAGCTGATAAAAATATCAACATTGAGCAAAACTATTCTTTGTGGGTTTATATGTTTAGCAGTCTATTCAGCTCTCGTCAGTAAACATCCTTACTGGGGAATGGTTGAGATCGCGAACATAAGCTTATTTATTGTAGGATTTTATCTGTTTTCAGCATGTATACGGACTATAGAACAACATAAACTGCTCTGTGGTGTGTATACTTTTAGTTTACTGTTTTCTATATTGACCTTTTGTAAGTATATTCTGTTTCTATTTTTCTCCTATTTTGATGCGCAAAGTTTCAACATCCATGGTTTGTTATCTGGCTATGTTAACGTGCGGTTTTTCAATCAGCTGCAGGTGATGCTGGTCCCGCTGCTATTTTTACCTTTGGTTTTACCTGCTTTGGCAAAGTTTAAACGAATATCTTTAGCCTTCATTGCTCTTCATTGGTTAGCACTGTTACAAACCGAAGCGCGAGGAGCCGCACTTTCGCTGATTATTGCTCTGGTTATTATTGCCATTTTTTTACCAAGAGAAATGCGTAATCGCTTAGGCATTACTTCACTCAAAGCGATGCTGTTTGGAATCGTGCTTTGGTTTGTTCTTATATACCTTATTCCCTATTGCTTAATGGATGCAGTTAGCTTTCAAATCAGAACTAGCTCATCTGGGCGGATCGATCTATGGCTTTATGTGTTGCAAGCTATCCCAGAGCAACCTTGGACAGGTTTTGGTCCTATGAGTTTTGCTTGGGCAGAAGGAAAGCCTATTATAAATGCTCATCCACACAACTCGGTGATGCAATTACTATATGAATATGGTGTTATCGCCTGTGTTGCAATTGTGGTTTGGGCTATGAGCGGAGTTTATCGACATTTATCAAGCTTAAAAGTGGCAGCAAGTACACAATCCATGCCAGTTACTTATGCTGTCCTATCAGCACTCATCTATTCGTTATTTAGTGGGGTTATCGTTATGCCGATGGCTCAGCTATTATTGATTTTTTTACTGGCGGTACAAGTGCAGTTTTGTGGATGTAATTTTTATAAGTTAGAAATTAGGGTGCGTGTTTTGTTGATTGCAGCGGTGACAGTGTCGTTAAGCATGTTACTACTAACTTATCAGAGTGAAGAGTTACTTCCGGCGTTACTTCCGAGGGTTTGGGTCAATGGCCTAATTGGTTATTAGTTATGTTGAAATTTATACCCATTGCGATATTTGACAAATACGATTCTGACTTTGCTTAATTTTATTATTTAGTTGCTGCTTTATGAAATTTAATATGTAGAGCATGTGAGGGAATAGTAGATAGTTTGTTCAAGGGGGAACTTTCGTTGGATTCTCTATGTATTAATATGCTCCGGTTGCAGTGGGAGTATAGAAATAAAAAAGCCGCTGTTTTGCGGCTTTTTTAGACAGTCATAGATTGTTAGGTGCCAGCTTTACATGTAGTCGTTGTCCAGTCACATGTTACTTTTGAAGACTTTTCATCCGCTGCTGTATACTCTTCGGTACCAGTTAATGTTGCGATAGTCTTTGGTTGTGCATCGGCAGCAGGGCCTGCTGCACATGCTGCTTTTGCGTAATTAGGTATTGTATCTAATCCAGCAACAACAGCTGCAGCTGTTGACTTCGTATACGCAGCTGCTTCAGCTAAACAGGAGTTGATCTCACTTTTATTTACATATTCTTTATAAGCAGGCAATGCGATCGCTGCCAAAATACCGATAATCGCAACAACGATCATCAATTCAATTAGGGTGAAGCCCTTAGCTTTGCTCATTTGTGACTTGTTCATCATGTTTTTCATGTCTATCTCCATTAGAAAGCTTCAAGTGAGTGCTATGTGCCTATATCTATTGAGGTCACATATTGATGCACATACCACTACTTAGTTTAATAGTGCTTCAACCTTGCTTGATGCTCCTGCGCTAGCATGTCGCCAAATCCAAAGCTAATTGTCAGCGGGATAAGCATTAACCTTGCTGCTTATGCCCGATAAGACGCTTAGCGCGACCTAAGGTGTCAGTGTCTATCTTTGTTTTTAATTGGTTGTACTTTTTTATAAATTTAAGGTCTAGCATTTACGCTGCTATAGCTAATTTAACTGCTAGTTCAACCGTCACTTCAACAGCTAGCTCAATCGTTAGCTTAACATTCCATCTCTTCAAGCGGTTTGAAAAGTTAGTCCCAACGTATCGATAGATATTTTGGGGCTCTCTTTTATAAAACATTAAGAGATAGCTAAACTATTTTTGCCTCATATTGCATGTAAAATATCTATAGCCTATTTATCATACATATTGGCTCAGCGGTTATCCCATTTCAGATATAGCCTTGAATAGATTTAACGCTATAACTCAAATTGAAATCGACTTAGCTTTGTACGATTAACGACCATCAAGCACGAGGGGCTCTAGTATCTGTCTCGGCTACAGGCAAAGTTAGTACAAAGTTAAATAAATTGGAATAGCTAATGAGCACAAAGTTGCAAACTAATGGCTAATTCATCTAAAAGTCGTGTTTGTAGTGTAAAAAAGTTCTAGCAATATATTGTCACTGAGGGGGAAATTGACGATTAATACTGTAGTGTCATTTTTAAGGCACTTGCAGTTAGATGGATGAATTAGCGCTGTCTAAAGCTTAAAGTCTGAAATTTTGTATGTTCCGCGAGTACTATGCTGTTTTTGTTAAGTTGTTCACAGTTTCGCTTAACGCAGGGTTTGGTTGTTTTTTTGTGCGTTCTAATGCGGCGTTTTGGTGTTAGTCAACTTAGTTTTAAGTAAGCTCATATCACGGCGAGTATCTTTGTCGTTTAAGACAGTTTGATTACAAACGTGTAACATTGCGATGTTGGCAAAGTATGTGCCAAGGCAAGCTAGATTTTGTTGCTGAATAGGGCGATTTAGCTTCTCCTATCATTAATTATTATCTTGTTAATTAACTTTTTCGCTGGCTTGTAAGCCTGATAAGTATGGCGATAGTTTTATTAAAAGAGCTAATTATTTTTGCTTGGTTATTACTTAAGTTTTGATTGTTATTTCAGCATTAGTCGTCATTGTTGCGGCGGGAAATGGGCCAGGGCGACAAGTGTTTAAACACAGAGGATATAAACTTGAATAAAGATGGGTAAATATTGAGTGGTTGAATTACGAACAGTGACCGAGAGTCTTTATTGAGAGCTAAGTTCAACTTGTGAGGGATGTTGGCAAAGGCTTTGAATGGCTAATAAAGCCTTTGCTAAATATAGTGCTATTCAATATGACTATTTAAGTCTTAAAGATAGATCGAGTGCTCGTACGTGCTTAGTTAGCGCACCAACGGAAATATAATCGACGCCTGTTTTTGCAAAAGCTGCAATGGTTTCAAGGGTGACGTCACCGGAAACTTCAAGCTTTACGCCCATACCTTTGGCTTTATACTGCTTATTAAGCTCTACTGCGTCTAACATCATGGTGACATCAAAGTTATCTAGCATCACAATGTCTGACTCAGCATCAAGTGCTTGGGTCAGCTCGGCGATGCTCTCAACTTCCACTTCAACGGGCTTGTCTGCATGTAACGCTCGGGCTGCTGCAATCGCTAAGGCGATGCTGCCACAAGCCATAATGTGATTCTCTTTTATCAAGAATGCATCAAATAACCCAATGCGATGGTTTTTGCCACCACCACAAGTTACCGCGTATTTTTGCGCGGTTCTCAGCCCTGGAATCGTTTTACGGGTGTCTAATAGTTGAGTGTGAGTTCCTGATAAACGGTCAACGTAATGTTTGGTTAGCGTGGCAACGCCAGAAAGTGTTTGAATGAAGTTCATTGCTGTGCGTTCGCCGGTAAGAATTGCGCGTGCAGGCCCTTCTAACTCACATAGAAGTTGATTCGCTACCACTAAGTCACCATCATCCACATGCCAATGCAGCGCAACTTCGCCACCGAGCTGATTAAATACTTGCTCGGCCCAAGCTTTGCCACAAAAAACACCCTCTTCGCGGGTAATTAATGTTGCTTGTGCGATTCTATCTGCTGGAATAAGTTGAGCAGTAATATCCGCGTCGCAGCGCTGTGACAGTGAAATCGAAGAGTGAGCATCTTGATGACCTAAGTCTTCGTCAAGTGCGGCTTTGACTGAGAGTCGAATGTCATTTTCAAGCATGATGGGCTGTCCTTACTGACTTTAAGTCGTCATAGTTTACGGGTAATTTCATATTGAGTTTATCTTAACATAAAGCCTAGAATTATCGATTTTAATGTTTTAAATCTATGGGCTTGTATACGATCCGACATCGGCTATATTCATAGGGTTAAACCTGATAAAGTGACACTATTATCTATATAGATTTACAGGCTTAAATTGTCATTCACTGTTATTGATGGCTGGTTCACCCAAGCGCGCTTTTGTTTATCGCCCCATTTTAATTTGCGGCCGTTAAAAGAAGTCAGCTTATTAGTTGTGCATAACATTAGTTTGCCGGCGGGTCGCTTTGGCTTACCTTACATTGATCAACTGTTCCAAGGTTGTTTAGATGTTACTGCAGATCCCAGCTTTAAAGACTTAGATGGCTTAGAAGTTTCGGCGCATTTTCTTATTCGACGTGACGGCGAGCTGGTTCAGTATGTGTCGTGTGATGATAGAGCCTGGCATGCCGGCGTGTCTGTATTTGATGGTAGAGCGGGTTGTAATGATTTTGCCTTAGGTGTTGAGCTTGAAGGCACAGATGATATTGACTACACCGATGAGCAGTATGCCTGCTTAGCTGAATTAACCAATACATTGATTACTCATTATCCGGCGTTAACGTCAGACAGGATTGTGGGTCATTGTGATATAGCGCCGGGACGCAAAACCGATCCTGGTGATAGTTTTGATTGGCAGCGCTTTAAAGGATTGCTTTAACACTGCTGAAATTGTTTTGAGTTAGAAGATAGAGGATGGAATACCGATGGCTTTATTTTCGTTATTAATCGCAATTTTCGTTGAGCGGATGCGCTTATTGCCCGATGCTTGGCAATTTGATGTGCTATTGGCTAAGTATCATCAGGCGCTATTTGGTGACAAACAAGTGCGTTCGACATTGATGATGGCATTAGCGCTCCTATTACCTGCATTGTCGATCAATATCGTCTCTTGGTTTGTATCTGGCATGGTTTGGGGAGCTGTAAGTCTCGTTTTATGGGTTGCAGTGGCAGTCTTGTGTTTTAGCCATAACCAGCAAAGACAAGCTTTTAAACGTTATATTCAGGCAGCTTGTCGCGGTGATTCTCAAGCATGTTTTAACTATGCTGCCGAGTTGGATTCTAGCAAATGCCTTGAGTCTGTGAGCGAGCAGGAGTTGGGTGAGCATGTGGGTCAGAGTGTTGCTTGGATCAACTATCGTTATTATGGTGCAATTGCTTTGTACTTAATCATTCTCGGACCTGTTGGCGCAGTGCTTTATTGTACAGTGCGCTTTTATAGTGAAGATAATCGTAAGCGCGAGCTTTCACTGCCTTTGGTTGATACCCTACTATTTATACTCGATTGGATCCCAAGCCGTATTTTTGCATTTGGTTATGTGCTGAGTGGCCAGTTTAGACAGTCTGTTTCATCTTGGGTTAGTTTAGCGTTCAACCCTAAAGCGCAGGCTCGAGATATAATTACTCAAGTTGCTATTGAGGCGGAGACATTACCTGAAGCTTCTTCTGCGCCAGTTTGTGTGCAGTCGACGATTGCACTTTTACAGTTGAGTAAGCGTAACTTCATCCTACTGATTACCGTACTGTCACTGATGACAATTTTTGGTGTGGTGAGTTAATTCGTTATACAAACATTCAAATCGAGCGCGAGGGTCAGCTGTCATTAGCGACCCTCTTTTTGTATCTATTTGAGCATGATGAAGCTAAAAAAAGTGTCAGTACTCGCCATTTTAGGCGATTTTTAACAATAATCTGATCAAGTGGAACATTGGTCTGACCCCATGTTGAAAAAAATCAGTTATGCTCACACATCGCGCATGGATATGATGCAGATCACTAACTAGACATCTAAAGTGTGATTTGATAAAGTGCGCTCAGTCAATTAAATTGGTAAGACCAATTTACAATAGGAGCTGAGGGCCACATGGCTTATAGCAAAATAAACCAGCCAAAAATATCTGACGTCATTATGGGTCAGTTAGAACAGATGATTCTGGAAGGCAGTATTCAGCCTGGACAGAAGCTTCCACCTGAGCGTGAATTGGCGCTGCAGTTTGAAGTATCGCGCCCCTCTTTGCGTGAAGCGATTCAAAAGCTAGAAGCAAAAGGCTTGTTGATGCGCCGTCAAGGTGGCGGTACCTATGTAAAAGAACAACTTTGGCAAAGTCTTGCCGACCCTATCGTTGAGCTCATGCATTCAGACTCAGAAAGTCAATATGACTTACTTGAGTTTCGACATGCGACTGAAGGCATGATGGCCTATTTTGCGGCATTACGTGGTAATGATGCCGATATGCAAAATATCAAGCGCACCATACTCGAAGTGGAAGCGGCGACAGGTGTTGAAAATCAAGCGAATGCAATTGTGCGTTTTTACCGTGCAGTCGCAGAAGCATCACATAATGTGGCGATGCTACATCTTGTTTTAAGTTTATCTCCTGTGCTGCATAAAAACGTGGCACAGAACTTAGAGCTTTTAAGCCGACGCGAAGAAGCCTCTACTATGGCAAATGATCACAGACGAGCATTGCTTGCTGCCATCGTGCGCCGTGACCCAGAAGCAGCAAGAGAAGCCTCCAATGAACACTTAAGTTACATTGAAGAGGTCATGTTGTCTGTAAGGGAAGAAGATAGCCGGTTGCAGCGAAGTCTGCGCCGTTTAAAGAGCGGTGATTAGGCACAAGCCAACACCGTTTTATCCATATTTTTCATTTATTATTAATGTATATAGGGAAGGACAGCGTCATGTCTGAACATATGCTACAAGATTTAGATCCACTAGAAACTCAGGAATGGGTAGATTCACTGCAAGCGGTATTAGAGCAAGAAGGCCCTGAACGTGCGCACTACCTATTAGAGAAGTTGATTGATAAAGCACGTCGTAACGGTACTCACCTACCTTACAAAGCGACTACCGCTTATTTGAATACAATCCCTTCAGGCCAAGAGCCACATATGCCAGGCAACCAAGAGATGGAGCGTCGTATTCGCGCTATCGTTCGTTGGAATGCATTGGCGATGGTTCTACGTGGTTCTAAGAAAGATCTAGAGCTAGGTGGTCACATCTCTAGTTTTGCATCAAGTGCAACTATTTATGACGTTTGTTTTAACCACTTCTTCCGCGGTCCAAATGAAAAAGACGGCGGCGATTTGGTTTACTTCCAAGGCCATATTGCTCCAGGTATCTACTCACGTTCTTTCCTTGAGGGACGTATTAGCGAAGACCAGATGAATGGTTTCCGTCAAGAAGTTGATGGCAAAGGTTTATCTTCGTACCCGCACCCTAAGTTGATGCCTGACTACTGGCAGTTCCCGACAGTATCGATGGGACTTGGTCCAATTCAAGCGATCTATCAAGCACGTTTCCTTAAGTATCTAACAGACCGTGGTCTAAAAGATTGCTCAGAGCAAACAGTTTACTGTTTCCTTGGTGACGGTGAGTGTGATGAGCCAGAAACACTTGGTGCAATCGGTCTTGCTGCTCGTGAAGAGTTAGATAACTTATGCTTTATCGTTAACTGTAATCTACAGCGTCTAGATGGACCTGTACGCGGTAACGGTAAGATTATCCAAGAGCTTGAAGGCGAATTCCGCGGCGCAGGCTGGGAAGCGGTTAAAGTTATTTGGGGTCGCTACTGGGATCCACTACTTGCACGCGATACTAGCGGTAAGTTATTGCAGTTGATGGAAGAAACCGTTGATGGTGAATACCAGAACTGTAAAGCTAAAGGTGGCGCGTATACACGTGAACACTTCTTTGGTAAGTACCCAGAAACAGCCGAAATGGTGGCTAACATGTCAGATGATGACATCTGGCGTTTAAACCGTGGTGGTCATGATCCAGTTAAGATTTTTGCTGCGCTACAGCATGCTAAAAACACTAAAGGTCGCCCTACAGTAATCCTTGCTAAAACTGTTAAAGGTTACGGTATGGGTGATGCTGGCGAAGGTAAGAACATCGCTCACAACGTGAAGAAGATGGGTGTTGAATCACTTAAGTACTTCCGCGATCGTTTTAATATCCCAATTAGCGATGATCAGTTAGAAGATATTCCTTTCTATCATCCAGGTGCAGATTCTGAAGAAGTTCAGTATCTAAAAGCCCGCCGTGCAGAGTTACATGGTGCAATGCCAGCTCGTCGTGAGAAGTTCTCACAAGAGCTTGAAGTGCCATCATTGAAGATCTTTGATTCAGTGCTTAAAGGCTCAAATGGCCGTCAAATCTCAAGTACTATGGCATTTGTGCGTATTTTGACTGCACTGCTTAAAGATAAGAAGATTGGTAAGCAGATTGTTCCTATTATTCCTGATGAAGCGCGTACTTTTGGTATGGAAGGTCTATTCCGCCAAGTGGGTATTTACGCTCACGAAGGGCAAAAGTACGAGCCACAAGATTCAGATCAAGTTGCTTACTACCGCGAAGATAAGAGCGGCCAAGTATTGCAAGAAGGTATTAACGAGTTAGGTGCAATGTCATCTTGGGTTGCTGCGGCGACCAGTTACTCAGTTAACGATACTCCAATGATCCCATTCTATATCTACTACTCAATGTTCGGTTTCCAGCGTATTGGTGACATGGCTTGGGCTGCAGGTGATATGCGCGCACGTGGCTTCATGGTTGGTGGTACATCAGGTCGTACAACACTAAATGGTGAAGGCCTGCAGCATCAAGATGGTCACAGTCATGTATTGGCTAACACTATTCCAAACTGTATCTCTTACGACCCTACTTACGGTTACGAAATCGCGGTTGTTGTACAAGACGGTATTCGTCGTATGTACGGTGAGCAGGAAGATGTTTTCTACTACCTAACGACCATGAACGAAAACTACGAGCAGCCAGCAATGCCGGAAGGCGCTGAAGAGGGTATCGTTAAAGGTATCTATAAGCTTGAAACCCTACAAGGTAGCGGTAAAGGTTCTGTTCAATTAATGGGTAGTGGCACAATCTTAGAGCAAGTTCGCAAAGCGGCAGTTGCTCTTTCAAAAGATTTTGGTATAACCACCGACGTATTCAGCGTGACTAGCTTTAACGAGCTAACCCGTGACGGTCAGGCTGCAGAGCGTTACAACATGCTGCATCCTACTGAAACACCAAAAGTTCCTTACATCAGTGAAGTGTTATCGAAAGATGCACCAGCGATTGTGGCGACTGACTACATGAAGATTTACGGTGAGCAGCTACGTGCTTATATCCCAACAGATTATAAAGTGTTGGGTACTGACGGTTTCGGCCGCAGTGACAGCCGTGAGAACTTACGTCATCACTTCGAAGTTGATGCCAAGTTTATTGTAATTGCTTCTCTGAAAGCCCTTGTTGACCGTAACGAGCTACCTGTTGATGTGCTAACTAAAGCCATCAAAGAGTATGGTATCGACGTTGACAAGATCAACCCACAGTACGCGTAAGAGGGAAACAAAATGGCTGAATTAAAAGAAGTTTTGGTTCCTGATATCGGTGGTGATGAAGTTCAGGTTATCGAAATTTGTGTTGCTGTAGGCGATACGCTTGCAGCAGAAGAATCAATCATCACGGTTGAAAGCGACAAAGCGACCATGGATATCCCAGCGCCTTTTGCTGGTGTATTAAGCGAGCTTAAAGTGGCTGTAGGCGATACCGTGTCAGAAGGTAAGTTGATTGCGATGATGTCGGCAGCAGCAAGCGCAGCGCCTGCTGCAGAAGCTCCTGCTCCTGTAGCACCTTCTGCTCCAGCACCAGTAGCGGCTCCAGCTCCTTCAGCACCAGCTGTAACTGGCACTCAAGTTATCGAAGTCAATGTGCCAGATATTGGTGATGCAGCAGATGTTGATGTAATTGAAGTCTTGGTTGCCGTGGGCGATAAGATTGAAGCGGATACAGGCTTAATTACCTTAGAAACAGACAAAGCGACCATGGAGGTGCCTGCACCTTCAGCGGGAATCGTTAAAGAGCTTAAAGTTAATGTTGGCGATAAAGTGTCTATGGGCTCTTTAGTATTGATGCTTGAAGTTGGCGATGCCGCTCCAGCATCAGCACCAGTTGCTGCGACAGAAGCGCCGGCTCCTGCTCCTGCGAGTGTTAGTGCTGTGCAAGAGATTGCAGTGCCTGATATCGGCGACGCATCTGATGTCGACGTGATTGAAGTACTTGTTGCCGTTGGTGATGAAGTGACGCTTGATCAAGGCCTCATCACGCTTGAAACAGACAAAGCAACCATGGAAGTACCTGCACCTGTTGCCGGTAAAATCCTTGGCTTGACTGTTAAGCTTGGTGATAAAGTTTCTCAAGGTAGTGTTATTGCTACTATTGAAACGGTATCAGCAGCTCCGGTTGCAGCACCTGTAGCAAGTGCACCAGCTCCTGTAGCTGCGGCACCTGCCGCGAGTAAGCCTCCTGTACCACACCACCCAAGTGCGGGTAGCCAACCTAAGACTGGTGCGGTACATGCATCACCAGCTGTACGCCGTTTAGCGCGTGAGTTTGGTGCTGACCTGACGCTGGTTAAAGGTACTGGCCGTAAAGGACGTATTCTTAAAGAAGACGTTCAAGCCTTTATTAAGTATGAACTGAGCCGACCTAAAGCATCTGCTGCTACTGCGGTTGCTGGTGGCGCTGGTGGCCTGAATGTGATTGCTGCACCAAAAGTCGATTTCGCTAAATTTGGTGAAGTCGAAGAGGTGCCGCTAAGCCGCATTCAGAAGATTTCAGGCCCTAACTTGCACCGCAACTGGGTAACCATCCCCCATGTGACGCAGTTTGATGAAGCTGATATCACTGAGCTTGAAGCATTCCGTAAAGATCAAAATGCTGTGGCTGCCAAGAAGAAAGCGGATTATAAGATCACGCCGTTAGTCTTCATGATGAAAGCTGTAGCAAAAGCGCTAGCTGAGTTCCCAGTATTTAACTCAAGCCTAAGTGCTGATGGCGAATCATTGATACAGAAGAAGTACTTCCATATCGGTGTGGCAGTTGATACGCCAAACGGTCTCATGGTTCCAGTGGTTCGTGATGTTGATAAGAAAGGCATTGTGGAGCTTTCACGTGAGCTAATGGACATCTCTGTTCGTGCTCGTGATGGCAAGCTTAAGTCTGCCGATATGCAGGGCAGCTGTTTCACTATCTCAAGTTTAGGTGGTATTGGTGGTACGGCATTTACGCCTATCGTTAACTATCCTGACGTGGCTATTTTGGGTGTATCTAAATCTGAAATTAAGCCGAAGTGGAATGGTAAGGACTTTGAGCCTAAGTTAATGCTGCCACTATCATTATCTTACGATCACCGTGTTATCGATGGTGCGATGGCGGCGCGATTTAGTGTCACGCTTTCAAGCATCCTCAGTGATATTCGCACGCTTATTTTGTAAAGTTGAAGGCTGCTCATGTTGAGCGGCCTTTTTTCTGTTACGACTAGGATTGTGATCAGTGTCAAACAAAGGTTAAAATGCGGCCACCTTACAAGATTTGGCCACACTTTATCGTTGAGACGGTTTTTCCGTCAACGAAATAAAAAGAATAGAGGAAAACATGAGTAACGAAATCAAAACTCAGGTAGTTGTACTAGGCGCAGGCCCTGCGGGCTATTCAGCGGCATTCCGTGCTGCAGATTTAGGTCTAGATACTGTCATCGTTGAACGCTTCAGCACTTTGGGCGGCGTTTGTTTGAACGTTGGTTGTATCCCATCTAAAGCATTGCTTCATGTTTCTAAAGTGATTGAAGAAGCAAAAGCTGTTGCTGATCACGGTGTTGTTTTTGGTGAGCCAAAGATTGATCTTGATAAACTTCGTGGCTTTAAAGAGAAAGTAATTGGTCAGCTTACAGGCGGATTAGGCGGAATGTCTAAAATGCGTAAAGTTGATGTGGTTAATGGCCTAGGTAAATTCACTGGTCCTAACACGCTAGAAGTTCAAGGTGAAGACGGCGTTAAAGTTGTCCATTTTGAGCATGCAATTATTGCAGCGGGTTCACGCCCAATCCAACTGCCATTTATTCCACATGAAGATCCACGCATTTGGGATTCTACTGACGCGCTAGAGCTTAAAGAAGTGCCTGGTAAGTTACTTGTTATGGGTGGTGGCATTATCGGTCTAGAAATGGGTACTGTGTACTCGTCTCTAGGAAGCGAAATCGACGTTGTAGAGATGTTCGATCAAGTTATTCCAGCAGCAGATAAAGACGTTGTACGTACCTTTACTAAGCAGATTAAGAAGAAATTCAACTTAATTTTGCAAACTAAAGTGACTGCAGTTGAAGCTAAAGAAGATGGTATTTACGTTACAATGGAAGGCAAGAAGGCACCAGCTGAACCAGTTCGTTACGATGCCGTTCTAGTTGCTATTGGTCGTACGCCAAATGGCAAAGGTTTAGACGCTGAAAAAGCAGGTGTTAATGTTGATGAGCGTGGTTTCATTAATGTTGATAAGCAGATGCGTACTAACGTTGCTAACATCTTCGCGATTGGTGATATTGTTGGTCAACCAATGCTTGCGCACAAAGGTGTGCATGAAGGTCATGTTGCTGCTGAAGTTATCTCTGGTCTCAAGCACTTCTTCGACCCTAAAGTTATTCCATCAATTGCTTACACTGACCCTGAAGTCGCGTGGGTTGGCCTAACTGAGAAAGAAGCGAAAGAGCAGGGCGTATCTTACGAAACTGCAACTTTCCCTTGGGCTGCAAGTGGCCGCGCTATCGCATCAGATGCGAGCGAAGGTATGACTAAGCTTATCTTCGATAAAGAGACTCATCGTGTTATCGGTGGTGCTATTGTTGGTGTTAATGGTGGCGAATTGCTAGGTGAAATTGGTCTAGCAATTGAAATGGGTTGTGATGCAGAAGATTTAGCATTAACCATTCATGCTCACCCAACATTACATGAGTCAGTTGGTCTTGCTGCAGAGATGTATGAAGGCTCAATTACTGATTTGCCAAACCCAAAGGCAAAGAAGAAGAAAAAGTAAGATTTTTCTAATAAATTAAGCGCTCAAATGAGCGCTTTTTTTATGCCTTAAATCCCGTAAATATGGGGTTTGTGCTAATCAATGCGTGATTCTGTGTTATCTAAATGATACATTCAAGTTAAGGCTTAAAACCTCTATATCCAAAGCTAAATTGGGTATATGCAAATGAGAATAAGAATTATAAAAAAGCGGTTTAGTTTTGTCATTTTGTTGCTTATCTGTTCGACATCGGTATTTGCCAGTGGCGTGGTACAACGCATTTTCACTGCCAGTGATGGCCTTATTAACGGCACCGTATGGGATATCAGTTTTGATGAGCATGGCTTTACTTGGTTAGCAACCGAGGAGGGGCTTTATCGTGTCGGTAGTAGCAAAATTAGAAGACTGGATCAGATTGGTTTAGACTCTAAGCTCAGTGATTACCATATTAAAATGGTCTCTCCTCTTAGCAAACGTCACTTGCTGGTGAGCAGCTTCTATGACATTTACCTTTATGACATATTTACCAATGCTTTTACCGCGTTTGGTAGCCCAACGCTTTTCCCTGAGTATGCAGGAGTGGGGATTACCTCACAGATTGAAGATGATCAAGGCAATCGGATTATTCTCACCGAAGAGGGAGAGCTGTTACGTTTTAACTACAGCAAGATGTCTTTAGCGCGAATAAATTTCTTAACCAGTAATCAAGATTATCCTTGGCGAGCAATGTCGGCGCTCTCGGATGATCGAATCGTGGTGGCGACCGAAGCAAGAATTGAAGTCCGAGATAAGATAGGTGAGAGAGTCGCGGTACTTTCTTGGCAAGAAACTTACGGACGCATAGAGCAAATATTTCGAGATTCCAACAATCGAGTCTGGATTAGCTCTAGCAAAGGTTTTTTTGAGTTAGTTGAACAAGATTTATCCCTCAAACAGGTTGAGCAGCTGCCTTATTATATTACTCATATTGCCGAGGACAAAAATGGTTTTCTTTGGTTGGCGAGTCGTGCCGGTTTGCTTAAGTGGCAGCCTGACTCTCAACTTGTAGAGCCATACGGCAATGAAGTTAAACAGAATTCAAATATCGATTATATCCATGATATTGCCGTGGATAATACAGGTCTCATATGGATAGGCGGTTCAGGTGATGGTGTTGCAGTACTCGCGGATACGCCAGATTTCTTGATTGAACAGTTTGGTAAATCAGTACCTTACAATATGCCAGATGAAGTGATTTGGTCTATCTATTCTGATGATGAAGATTTATGGCTTGGCACTGATGCTGGGCTTTTGCTTATCGACCGTCAAACTAAACACCCCGATTTCATCACTCCGCAAAATATCGATCTTAACGACAGTATTTATAATATTGATGCACTTGATGAGCAAAATATATTGCTCTCTAGTACCAGTGGCCTTTCAGTCGTTAATACAAAAACCTTCCATACGCAGACATTTGCAGGCTGGATGGGAGGGACTGGTAGTCTAGAGAATAAAACGGTTTATAACACCTATTTCGACACTCTGATCCAAGGGCGGATATGGTTTGCTACTAACCGTGGGCTGTTCTTTTGGGAGCCAGGTTTGGCAAAACCCCAATATGTAAGTCTAAGTGCTGATAAGAGCATTATTCAATTACAAAGAGTGAAGCAGGTTAGACGTGATAGTTCACAGCGCTTGTGGCTTGGTGGCGACCGTTTATTCGGTTACCTAGATAAAGATAATAACTATCATCCTGTTACTACGCCGCTTGGTGAAGGGCAAGGAGTCGCTTCGGTTAGCATTATTAGAGAGATAGAGCCGGAGCTTTGGTGGTTAGGACTTAAGAATCGTGGTGCGGTTGAATACAACCATAAAACAGGCCTAACTCGCTCATTAACAGATGATTGGAAAGTTGACTGTAACAGCGTTTATTTTATTGAAGAAGCGGGTCGCTATCGGTTGATTGGTTGCCCACGATCTATTATTCGTTTTGATACATTAACTGAAGATATTGTGGTCATTGCTCCAGAAGATGGCTTAATCAGTGATGAGCTTAATGAAGGGGCTGTGCTCACTTCAGCTGAAGGCCTTTACATAGGCACTCCGGACGGTGCTATGTTACTGGATATCGACAAGCTCAAGAATAGAACATTAACAGACACGATATTACTTGAATCGATGGAAGTTTACTTTGAATCTCGAACTGAAATTAGCTTAGTTCCGCAACAAGGTCATCGTATTTTACCTGGGGCGCAATTGGTGAGTTTTCAATTAGCTCGCACAAACTACCTCAACGAAAAACCGTTACAACTGCAGTACCGTTTGCGTCGACCAGAGGATAAAACGGGTGGCAGTTTTATTTACCTAAATGGCCAATCTCAACTTAATATTTCGGGCTTAGGTGCGGGCACTCATATTTTAGAAATCATTAGCCTGCAAAATGAAGTTTGGTCAGCTGCTCCTTTTTCATTCTCTTTTGAAGTCGAAATGTACTGGTGGCAAACTCGCTGGTTTAAAGGCCTAATGTTAATAGGCATTTTGCTAATTGGTTTAGCCGTTATCTTTATTAGACAACGGCAGGTAATGGCATTTCGCAGTATAAACTCAGCACTGATTGACAGTGAGAATCGACTTAAGCAAGCGCTAAAAGGCAGTGACTCCGAGTTGTGGGAATGGCACCTAGAGACCGATATATTTAGGCTTGAAAATGTAGGTGGTTTATTGAGTGCCAAGGAAAGTCAGGCCTATTTTAAGCTAAATGAAATTCCTATTCATAATGAAGATAAAGGTAATGTTCTTATCGCCTGGAGAGATATGCTCGAAGAGCGAGTCGATCGCTTTGAAGTGGAATATCGTTATCAGCGCAGCGACAACTCTTGGGGGTGGATCCGAGTATTAGGACGACCTGTTGAGCGTAACCGTGCCAACGGTGAAATCGAACGAGTAGCGGGTATTTACACTGATATTACCGAGCAACGTCAGCTCAAAGATGATGTTTATCTATTAGCTCAAGCATTTGAAAATACCACTGAAGCAGTACTTATCTATGACCGTGATGAGCTGATCCAGGTGACCAATAAAGCCGCTCAAGATATTCTAGGTTTCAACTCCAGTATGCTAATAGGCCAGTCTTTCGCGGAGGTGTTGCTCGGTAAAGAGGCTGGCACTCATATTGCGGATCTGTTGCAACATGGGCTTAGCTGGACTGGCGAATGTACTGTCGCATGCGCAAATGATCAGCAGTGCGTTGTGTGGTTAAACGTCTCATCAATTTTGAATGCAAATGGTGAGGCGACTCATTACGTAGTGGTATTCTCCGATATTACCGATCGTAAACGTACAGAGGCCGATTTACGCCGATTGGCCAACTATGATGTATTAACCGGTTTGCCTAATCGCTCTTTATTTTCGAGCAAGCTGTCACAATCCATTTATCAAGCGGAAAAAGAGGGCGGTAAGCTTGCTTTACTGTTCTTAGATCTAGATCGTTTTAAGCATGTGAATGACTCATATGGCCATAGTATGGGTGATGCTTTATTGGTTGAGGCTTCTAATAGGTTACAAACATTCGTTTCTCAAGAAAATGTACTATGCCGCTTTGGTGGTGATGAGTTTGTTATCTTGCTGCGTGATGATATTGATATAGACAGTATCAATCAGCTTTGTGAGCAGCTGTTAGCGAGCATTCAGCGCCCGTTTGACCTGTATGGACGAGAGTTTCATATCTCTACCAGTATTGGAGTCAGCCTGTGGCCTGAAGATGCTAAGCAACCAGAAACATTGATTAAAAACGCTGACTTAGCAATGTACCACGCCAAAGAAGAAGGCAAAGGCAATTTCAAATATTATTCTCAAGAGCGTAATGCGGAAGCGCTTTATCACTTAAGGCTTGAAGCCGATCTGAGAAAAGCGATTGAAAGAGATGAGTTTGAACTTCATTTTCAACCTCAGATCGATATTTTACAGAACGATAAACTTGTTGGGGTTGAAGCCTTGTTGCGCTGGAACCATCCACAAGATGGCTATGTGCGTACCGATATATTTATTAAGGTTGCAGAAGCTTGCGGATTGATTGTTGAAATTGACCGTTGGGTGATGCGAGAAGCTTGTCGCCACGGCGCACACTGGGCACAAACACTGCCTGAGCCTCTTGAGGTGTCAGTCAATATCTCAGCATTACATTTCCGTCAGCGCGACTTTATTCAAGGGGTGGAGCAGTGTTTAGCTGAAACGGGTATGCCAAATCATGCTTTATCGCTTGAGATCACCGAAGGCGTGTTGATGAAAGAGCTTAAAGTCGCTAAGCAACATCTAAAAGAACTAAAAGCATTAGGCGTTGATGTCGCAATTGATGATTTTGGTACCGGTTACTCATCGTTAGCTTATCTGCGTCATTTCGAAGTGAACACGTTGAAAATCGATCGCTCATTCCTCATTGATATCGCAACGAATAAGGCCGATCAGGCGATAGCAAGTAGTATCATTGAATTGGCGAGAAACTTAAAGCTTGATGTTGTTGCTGAGGGCGTTGAAACCCACGAGCAGTTAGAGCAGGTATTTAGCCGTGGCTGTTATGTTATACAGGGTTATTACTTTGCTAAGCCGATGTCATCGACCGATCTTGCGCAGTATATGGCTACAAGGTCGGAAGTTAGTTTACAGCCTGAAGCTCTGCAACTGCTGGCTCCTAACCCCTAAAGCTTGCACTAATTAGTTAAATACCCTAGGTTAAAATATCATTATAAGAGTTGAATAAGTCATTATGATACATAGAATTATTATTCTTTGTTTGTTTGTGTTTTTTCATTCGTATGCAAGCGCAACAGAAAGGCCAAAAATAGGCTTAGTACTCAGTGGCGGTGGCGCTAAAGGTGCTGCCCATATTGGTGTACTTAAGGTGCTCGAAGAGAAAAATATTCCGATTGATTACATTACTGGCACCAGTATAGGCTCTTACGTTGGCGGCATGTATGCACTGGGTTATAGTGCTGCTGAAATTGAAGCCATTATGATGAACACCAACTGGGATAAAGGCTATTCAGACACTATTCCCCGTGAAGCCCTTAGCTTTAAAGACAAAGAAACGCGCGATAAATATAACATCCCCATCAATATCGGCTACAGCGATGAAGAAGTTAAAATGCCAGCGGGTCTTCTTCGTGGTCAGAGTATGTCGCAGCTGTTACGAAGCTCAACTAATTTAATTCAACGACTTGGTCACTTTGATGAGCTCTCAATTCCTTTTAGAGCTGTTGCAACAAATTTGGCTACTGGCGAGCCAGTCGTATTAAGCAGTGGCAGTATCGTTGCGGCAATGCAGGCGTCAGCCTCTGTTCCTGGAGCACTGCAACCTGCAGTTATTGATGGCCTTTTACTGGTTGATGGCGGAATTGCCAATAATATGCCGATAGATGTGGTCAAGGAGATGGGCGCAGATATTGTTATTGCGGTTGATATTGGCTCACCACTGGTAGGCAATGATGAGCTCAACAGCACCATAGCGGTACTTAACCAGCTATCGACAATTCTTACTAATGCCAGTGCAGAGAAGCAAAAAGCGTTATTGACTGACAGTGATATCTTAATTCGACCGAATATTGGTGAATTGAGTACGACAGATTTTAGCATTATGCCTATCGCCCTGCCGTTAGGAGAAATTGCTGCCAGAGAAAATTCGTCTAGATTAGATAAGCTATCAATTGATGAAGCTGACTTCCAAAGTTACCTAGCAGCTAAAAAACAAAAAAGTGAGCACTGGCTAAATGAAATAAATCGCCCATTAATTAAAGTGATTTATGACAATGAGTCGAAAGTCAGTGAGAGATTACTTGCGGATAATTTAGATCTAGATGTGGGGGATTTTGTTACCACTGAAACACTGGAAGCCGGGATTGCACGGATCTATGCCTTAGATAAGTTTGAACGTGTCGATGCTGAGTTTACCGACACTGAAGATGGTCGAGTGCTAACTGTAACGACCACTGCCAAATCATGGGGTCCTAATTATTTCGATTTTGGATTTAGCTGGGAAGATGACTTTAGCTTGGACTCAGTTGTGTCGTTGGATTTTGCTTACACCATGACCAACCTGACTGAAAACGGCGGTGAATGGCGTAACGAAATATCGCTTGGTTTCGATAAGTTGCTAGGGTCTGAGTTTTACCTGCCCTTATCTAAAGATCAAGATTATTTCAGTCGAGCCCGGGTCGAATATGAGCTCAAAGATTGGGCCTTTTTTGAGGAAAATAAACGGATTTTAGAACTGCGACAGACCTCATATCGAGCCGAGGTAGGTATTGGCATTAATTATACTCAAAACGGTATGGTGGAACTTGGTATTTTAGGTGAGGTCGGCGATCTTGAGAATGACCTATGGGGTCTTGGTACTGTTGATTACTCTGGTTATGGTGGTTATTTAAAATTTGCCTATGATGACCTAAACAGTATTAATTTTCCTACCTCAGGTAACCGATTTACTTTCAATGTATACATGAGAAAAGAGACTTATGATCTTGAAGGTTTTGAAGACTCTTCAAATTTCTCAATGCAATATGAAGCTGATTGGCGCGGTGCAGTAGGGGTAGGTAATCATGCCTTTGTTGGTATCGCTTCCTTAGCAACAGTCGACAAAGATGGCGTATTTACCGTCAACGTTTCAGAGTTAGGCGGATTTCTAAATCTTTCTGGTTATCATAAAAATGCGCTTTATGGTTCACATAAGATTTTCGGCGCTTTTGTCTATCAATATGATCTCGGCCGAGATGTATTAGGTATGACTGAGTACCCGCTGTATTTAGGTACCAGCCTTGAAGCGGGTAACGTTTGGACTCAAAAAGACAGTGTAGCTTTAGACGACCTGATCTATTCAGGCAGTTTATTCCTTGGAATCGACACCGGCGTAGGGCCTGCGGCCTTTGGTTTTGGCGCGGCAGATGACGGTGAAAAAACAGTCTTTTTGTTTATCGGTAAAAACTGGTAGAAGTAACAGCATTGTTAGCAGAGGACACTAATTAAGCGCCGCACATTTACAATATTGGGCTATTTGGTCTAAAACATAATGTGTAGCGTCAGCTCTTCACAGAACAGTCGAGAGCTTTTTAAAGGACTATAACGGGGATAATCATGAATAAAGTAAGTCAATTAGCTCTTTGTGTGGCGTTAAGCTTAGGCTTAACTGCTTGTGGCAGTAACGAAGCCAGCAAAGACACCACTCAAACGTCAACGGCACTAGTATCAGGTGTTGAAAAAGCCAATTTCGATCCTGCAGTACGTCACCAAGATGACTTCTATTATAGTGTTAATGGAACGTGGTTAGCTAATACGCCAATCCCCGCAGATAAATCTAACTACGGTTCGTTCTCTGTGCTGTATGAGCAAAGCCAAGCTTCACTGAAAGAGATCATTGAGGCTTCTGCAGCCAAACCCAATAAGGTGAAGGGCAGCAGTGAGCAGAAAGTGGGCGACTTTTACGCAAGCTTTATGGATACCAAAACCATTGAAGCTCTTGGGATCTCGCCGCTAAAAGATCAGTTATCAGATATTGCCTACGCTTCAACTCATAACGATATTGCGACTTTAATGGGCAGTTTGTTGGTCCACGGTGCTTCCGTACCATTCGGTTTTTATGTCAATAATGATGCGAAAAACTCAAGCCAATACGGGGTTTACCTATACCAGTCTGGTCTGACACTTCCCGATCGTGACTATTACTTGAAAGATGATGAGAAGTTTACTGCTAACCGTGCTGCATTAGACAAATATGTTACCGACTTAATGACGGAAGCGGGTTATAGCGATCCGCAACGTGCTAGTAAGAGTGTGGCTAAGATTGAGAAATTCATTGCCGCCAGTCAGTGGAGCCGTGTTGAGTCACGTGACGCCAATAAAAGTTATAACAAGATGGATCGTCAACAACTACAAGATTTAGTAAAGGGTTTTGACTTTGTGCAATTTTCAGCGGGTGCTGATATCGATAAAGTGAGCGAAGTCATCGTTCGCCAGCCATCTTATTTTGAAAAATTTGGCCAAGAGTTCAATAAGTTCACCGTTACAGAATGGCAAGATTACTTAGCCTTCCATTTGGTGGATGACTACGCCGAGCTGTTAAGTAAAGATTTTGTCGATCTGCATTTTGCTTTTCATGGTAATACTTTGATGGGCATTCAAGAGCAGAAGCCACGTTGGAAAAAAGCGGTAGATGCAGCTGACCAAGTGATTGGTGAAATCGTAGGTGAAGAGTACGTTAAGCAAAACTTTAAGCCAGAAGCTAAAGCTAAAATGGAACAGATGATCCAAAACTTGATTAAAGGTTTTGAGGTCAGCATTAACGAGCTTGAGTGGATGACGCCGGAAACTAAGGTTGCAGCGCAAGAAAAACTCGCTAAATTCACCTATAAGATTGGCTACCCAGATAAATGGAAAGATTATACCGCGCTTGATATTGAAGCCAATGATCTTGTTGGTAACTACCAGCGTTATGCTCAATTCGAATATAAGGCAATGCTCGCTAAGTTGGGTAAACCAATCGACCGCACAGAGTGGCACATGACGCCACAGACGGTGAACGCATACTACAGCCCAGTGATGAATGAAATAGTATTCCCTGCCGCTATTTTACAGCCACCATTCTTTAATATGGATGCTGATGATGCCATTAACTATGGCGGCATTGGTGCGGTGATTGGTCATGAGATAAGCCACGGGTTTGACGACCAAGGAGCCAAATACGACGGTGATGGTAACTTACGTGATTGGTGGTCAGATAAAGATCGCGAAGAGTTCCAAAAGCGTGCTGCACAATTGTCTGCACAATACGCTGGATATGAAGCGATGCCAGGAAAATTTGTTAATGGTGATTTAACCTTAGGTGAGAACATCGGTGACTTAGGCGGGTTAACCGTCGCGGCACGCTCTTACGAGATGAGCTTAAACGGTAAACCATCGCCAGTGATTGATGGCCTAACTGGCGAACAGCGCCTGTTTATCGGCTGGTCACAAGTATGGCGCCGTAATTACCGTGATGAAGAGCTAGGTCGCCGTCTAATGACTGATCCGCATTCACCAAGTCATTTCCGCGCAATGGGTACACCGCGTAACATTCCCGCCTTCTATGAAGCATTCGATCTTAAAGAGGGTGACAAGATGTTCTTAATCGAAGATGAGCGGGTTAAGATCTGGTAACGCTAGTTTTGCTAACCCACAGCTAAACACTAAAAGCCCATCATTCGATGGGCTTTTTTATGGAGTGTGTCGGCTAACAATTGATATAATCCTTAATATTTCTTCAAAGCAATTCAACTGCATTGAGCTTTTGCAAGCCGCAGTGAGGCTCTGCTAAATCATCCATGATTTAGAAGTTTGCACAGCCCAAATCAGATGAATAGCTAGCATATAGTTGATAGCTTATTTTTGGACAAAAGTTTGTTTGTGCTTGAGCACTTCGATATCTAAAAGCCAAACCAATCAAACTTCGTTTGATATAAGATCGTGGCGCTTCGCCCACACCCGAGCCAAGGGGCAAAGCGCTTGCGCCCCTTAACAATCCTTCAGCGCCCCAAACGAAGTTGTCTTCCTCATACTTATTCGAAATAGCCTAACGCTTCCGATGGGACATCTGATGTAAATGGATTTACGAATGCCGTGATGGCATGGATGCCAAAGAACGGCCTGTCCCGCGAAAGCTATGCCCACGTCCGTGTGGGCATTACGGCTATTTCTTCAACGCACTTCGGCAACTCCGATGGGGAATGGTGTGTTAGGTGAGTCTGTAATGGCTATTAGTCACTAGGCATTGCCCAACGGGGAAGCTCATTATTGGACAAAAGTGAGTTAGGGCTGCAACTCTCGGATTGATGAATTTCATAAGGGAAAGTATGACAAACGGATATGCGGTAACGCGCCATTAAGAGGTTTTTAACTGTTGGCTAAAACGTGAAGCGAAACCGAACAAACGGTTAGCAGTCCCGCTTTAAATTCTTGTTGAACGAAGCCGCT